>CAZIHK010000001.1:0-5865 GCA_964539035.1 uncultured Candidatus Saccharibacteria bacterium
GCATAAAAAGTATATAGTCTAAATCATAAGCATAATATACAAAGGATAAAAAATGGATGAGACATTAAGTGTAATAAATGGGGAGCCAAATACTGAGGATCAATTAGATAACGATTCTATTCCAGCTACAGCGCAACAAGATAATCCACAAAATAATGACCCAAACGGAAGCCCGGCATTTGTCCAAAATGCTGAACAAAATTTTCAGGATGCCGAAGAAAACTTGCAAAATAGCCAGCGAGATATTGAATTAGAATCTGAAGGTTATAACGAGGGTAGCTATCCCAAAATAAGAGAAATAGCGGCCCAACGTCGAGAGAGAAGAGCAGAATCGCATAACGACAGAAGGTCAAATATTCAAAGATTACTTGGCAAAGACAAACAATCGGAAGCAAGTATTGCAGAAGAAGATGCTGTTGCTATGGATGAACGCATAGATAGATTGCTAAATGCTGGAACCGTACAAAATAGAACCGAAGCAATGAATCAGCTATTCTATCAAGATCTTATAGACAGAGGTTATGATAAAGATAATGGTCCGAAAGAATGCAGAAAATATTTTGAGGCATTAGAGGATATCCAAGAGGCAAAAGAAGCACTGGAGCTAGCGCAATCAATGATTTTGATTGAAGACCCAAAAAGAGCTGAGATATTAGCGACTGCCGAAAAAGAACATCAAGATGCTGCGGTGGAATTAGAAAAGCTAGGACTGCACGAGAAGGCAGAAGAAGTTAGAGCAAACGCTCATCAAGCAGCCGTTGAAGCTACCTTGCAATATGAAATTGATCGCCCTGTAAGGGATAAAATGAAAACCACAATTGAAGAAAAGATATTGCAAGCAATCTTAACACCTGGTAAAGAAATATGTATACATTTGCAATCTGGGCATCATCTTTTGCTAGGAGAAAATTTTACAAGAAGGCGAAGCAAAGAAGAAGATAGATTTGTCGATGAATATATATTTATGTGTTACGAAGTACTCCATTTTGATTTCTCGCAGAGAGCAGTTAGTCCGGAAGAAAAGCCATCAGGTTTTAATGGTCGGTATGAAAGTTATAGTACTGGTAACGATGCTTTCAAGTTATATGAGGTACATACATACTATGGTCCAAGTAGCGACAGTAGAGGTGATACTAAAATACCCTCTGAAATATATATTTATATTACTAAATTTGCTGAAGCAAAAAACCCAGACTAAGTCTCTACTTAATTAAGCTACACATTCTATTAGGTACTAATCTTTGTTAGTGGCCATCTTCAAAGTAAGCCCATAGAGTTTTAACAAAACTTAACGAATATTTATGCGTTCTTTTGTCGTCTGGTTCGGGTAGGGAGAATGTAATCTCAAAAAGTTGGTTTATCTCGTAACTGTGCCAATTTCTAAACTCATGCCCACAGTTTAACGTAGCAACCAAAAACTAACATTGACTAAATGTAAATATAGTGCTAATATGTAAGTATATATTTAATAAAACAAAGAAAGAGATATAAATGAGCAAAAAACACATAGACTACTCTACCGAAGAGAAACAAGAAGAATTTATCGCTCTAGTTAGTGAAGATCAAGATAAAATTGTTCAAAAAAGTCAGCATATGGCTGAATCTGAAATACCAAATAGGGAAAGAGCTATTAATAATAAACAAATTGCTAGAATGATTGGCAGTCAATTACTGGAACATCCTGATTGTGAGGATGTAGATTTGTCACGAACGTTTGATAGAATCAATGATACTGATGAGATTTTGGGTATAGTTGATCTCTCATGGGCAGTAGATCTGAAGGACTATTCGTTTTCTGCATATACTGAAAATAAAAGATTTAAACGCAATGGTTGGTCACAAAGATCAGTTCCAAGAGGCATAGCAAGATCGATGTTAAAGGGCTATGGAATGAGAGCTAAAAAATATAATAAATTAGCTGTTAAAGCGGGTAAAAAAGCTGAGACTGAATATGAACAAATAAATAGTATTTGATAATTAAACTAGAATAGCTATCGTCAAATATTTTGTTAATTGTTTTAATTGGTAAATATCTATGGCATTATTTTATCGTTCGGTTCGGGTAGGGGAAATGTAATCTCAAAAAGTTGGTTTATCTCGTGACCTTGCCAATATATAATGGCATACAAACAACTCATTTCTAATCTGTTGATGTCCCTGTAAGGTGTGTATTTACAAAAACCCGCTAGACAGGTGTAGTGCAGACCTTTCGCTTTCGTCCGTTGATATTACCATGGAATTAGTAAGAAAATCTGAAGTGCTGTGTATTGACTTGCAGTATTACATATGCTAAAGTAATACATATGACATACACGACTACTATGACTAGCAAAGGACAGGTAACTATCCCAGCTACTATTCGCCACAGTCTTGGGCTTAAAGCTGGTGAATCCGTTCGTTTCAAAGTTGAAAATAACAGCCAAGTTGTAATTGAAAAAAATGACTGGAAACGGGGACTTGACGAGCTACACAAAGAGGTAGCTACTCACCTGAATAAATACAATATCAAGCCCCTTACTGACGAGGAGCTGGATGATGCTATAAATGAAGCAGCTCAACAAGCGGCGATAGAACGGTACCAACGAAGTTTGGAGCATTAATCTGTGAAAAGTCTCGACACAAACATTACACTTCGTCTGTTACTCCGCGATGTGCCAGAGCAGCTTAGTAGAGTAGTGGCTTTAATTGATAGCTCAAAGTCCGGTAGCTTGGGGATAGCCGACGCGGTATTTTTTGAGTGCGTATGGATTTTGTCTGGCAAACATTATAATTTTGAACGTGAACTGATTGGCAGACTCTTACTTCAGGTAGCAGATATACCACAAATTAAGTGTAATCGTGTAATGCTAGAAAAAGCTGTACCACTTTATGTAAAGCATAAAAAGATCTCATTTGTTGATGCTTGCTTAGCTGTATATGCCGAGTTGAACGATGCAGAGCCTTTACTAACTTTCGATAAAAAACTTGCCACAGCATTACCAAAATCTGTTGCTATAATCTGAGCTTACTGAGCTTACTGAGTTAACAGAGTATCACCATTCATCACCAACGATGTCTTGCAACTCTTTTTATGTAGTTTAACGAATATCCAGGGGTTCTTTTATCGTTCGGTTCAGGTAGGGGAAATGTAATCTCAAAAAGTTGGTTTATCTCGTAAATCTGCCAAGTCTTAGATCACCTAACTCCCCAAGAATTTTATAACACCCATGAACATAACTATTCCACGAGCCCCAAAAGCGTTCACAATGTAGTGAGTAGGTGCAAGAATATTGCTTGTGGCTATTTACTACTGTACAATCACAGGCAAATAGGAAGTTATATTTTCATGGAAAATAATACAAATCAAGAAGCCAAAGTAATAGAAACAGATGTAGCATTGTTAGTCAACGTGACTAAACCAAGAAAGAAGATCATTAGTAAAAAAGTGATAGTAATACTTGCATGCTTGCTAGCTATTGTTGGTATATTTGTAGTCGTTTATTTTGCTTGGTGGTATTTGGTACCAATTGCGACTGTTAACGGTGAGAAAATAACTAGGACTGATTTTAATCATACAAAATACCATTTGAGCAAATTCTACGAATATACTAACAACAAAGATGGTCTGAAGAATCTTGCTAAAAACGCTAGAGATAAGTTAATTGAAGACAAGGCAATAGATATAGAAGCAAAAAAAAGAGGAATATCAGTATCAGAAGCAGAGGTTAACAGCAAATACAAGGGACTGGTGAGTAAATATAATAGTGAAGAGGATTTTAAACAGACAATTGGTATGGCCTATGACTGGACACCAGAAATGACGAAAGAGTCTATGAGAATACTTTTATTGAAAGAAAGACTACTACCGTTAGTTCTAAAAGGCTATGATGTAACGGAATATATGGTCAGATATGATATGGGTGAGGATGAGGCCGTGGAAGACCCAGCTGCCAAACCGGCTATCGAAGACGCCTATAAACAGATATTGGCAGGTCAGACGATAGAACAGCTTGCCGATAACCCAAATTGTCGACCCTCTAAGTGTCTTTCCAAGAGCCTTAAATTAGTCAATCAAGAAACTGCCAAAACTACTTTCTTTGCCAGTAAAGGCGAAGACTACGCGGCTATTGCAAAAATGGCAGTCCAAGGTGATTATACGGGAGTCGTAAAATCTAGTGGTGGTTATTATGTTATTTATAGAGCGGATAAAATATATGGTGGATCAAGCAACACTTGGAATGAATTTATAAATTCCTACAATAAAGATAATGTAACTTATGGTCCATTAACAAAAATTATTGCAAATTACAAAGATACCTCTAATTGGTTTATGGGGCTAATCGTTGCTATTGCAAAAGCGGCTTGTCCGGAAGATGTTTATTCCCCTTCGTTTGTCTGGGGAAATGCTATCGATAGTGCGACTGGCTTGGGTCTACAGGGAGTTCTGGTAGAAGAGCAAATAACTGATTATTATGGTCAATGCAAAACACAGTTTCTTAGCGATGCTAAAGATCCAAATCAGATTATTGATTTTTCTAATTTTTATAAAACCAGAACTACTGATGGTGATGGATATTTTCAATTTGGTGGACAAGCTAGTGTAGAGTGTCATTATCATTGGAGTTGGACTTTTAGCAAAGCTGAATATGAAACAGTAGTTAAGGATGGGCAGGGTGTGGCCAACGGACAGGATGAGGTGGTGCAGGCAAGTATGTGGCCGGTTCGTTACGACTTAAATGTAAACATAGTAGGTGTTGGAAGCGTGGTAACTAATGCTACAGACCCACCCGGTAAGGACGCTGGTGGTAATGTTTCAACTATTAACTGTAGTAATAGTGGTGGGGTTTGTTCCTTGAACTACAGAACAGGTACGCCAGTTACTTTGACAGCTACACCAGGATCGGGCTACAAGATAGAAGGCATACTTTGGTCGGGTAATGTCGGTAATTGTGCATCCATCTATACATCTCCTTGTACTATTAATATGGGTATGAATAAAAATATCACAGCTACGTTCGTACCGGACGGTGGTGGCTCGGGTGAGCTACCAACTCCTGTACCAACTTCTGAACCAGGATCAACTCCAATCCCAGAACCAACTTCTGAACCAGGAGTAACTCCAATTCCAGAACCAACTGGGCCAATAGTAACGGGAATACCAACAAACACCTGGGAATTAGATGACCATTCCAAGGCTACACCAGAAGTAGTGATAGCTGGTCAACAGACAGATGTTATATTTGAGCACGATATCTGGAGTAAAGGACCGTATACAATGACCAATTATTTTGACAGTACCGTAAATTGGACAAGTTCATTAAAAAGACCCGTCACATGGATATCTGGTTGGGGCAACTATAATCAAAATGATCCTCTTCCTTCGAAGTTTCTAGGACATCCAAAATTAGCTCGTTTAGTTGGCATAGATCCTCATAGAATAAACAAGATAACCGTACCTAAGACTGCTAAGGTTGGCGATAAATATTGTCAAAATATTACGTATACTCTTAAGACTAACAATAGAAATACAGGTTCCTCTGTAGAAGCTTGCGTGATGGTGGTTGCTCCTACAAGCGAATGGGACCTCACCGCTCAATCTAATGTTATACCCAGTACAGTAACAGCTGGCCAACAAACACCTGTCACTTTTTTGCACGATATCTGGAATACAGGGCCAGGTACTATGACCACGTCTTTTGACAGTACCGTAAGCTGGACAAGTTCACTTAAAGGAACCGTCACATGGATATCTGGTTGGGGTAACTATAATCAAAATGATCCTCTGCCTTCGAAGTTTCTAGGACATCCGGCATTGGCTAAAAACATAGGTATAGATCCTCACAGAGTTAACACCTTTACCGTACCTAAGACTGCTAAGGTTGGCGA
>CAZIHK010000002.1:0-8581 GCA_964539035.1 uncultured Candidatus Saccharibacteria bacterium
CTTCTATTGACAGATATCACAAAAGTCGTACGATAAATATGTAAGATATATTTATACTGCATTTAAGCTATATAAATAACAGGGGAGCAAAAAAGTGAGTAAATGTTGGTCAACTGCGGTGGCTTAAAGCTATGGTTAGTGGCCATTTTTTTATTTTTAAAAAGGGGGATTTGTGAAAACGCTTAAACTTAAGAAGAGTCTTATTGTGTTAGAGATGAGCCTAGTGGCATTCATTTTAGTGCTATCGTTTGTCCCAACAGTGCTTTTCAACGGCAACGCTTTTGCAGCAACAACATCTACTGAATATCCTCACTCGACGGGTAATGTTAACGGAACGGGCTTGAGTGGTGACTGGCAGCATGATGGACGTATCACCGCGGATGACACAGACTATGCAACAAATAACATAAATAAAGAGACGTCCTCTCGCTATCTTACGGGGACTCATTATGACTTGAATATTCCTTCTACTGCGACTATCAATGGCATAGAGGTGGGCATTGGACGAAAAGCATCGGATTCAAATGTTAAAGATAATGTAGTAAGTTTGACGAAGAACGGTACTTCGGTGACTGGTGACAACAAAGCTGTGAAAGGTACAGATTGGCCAACAAGCTCGATTACTGCCAAGGAGTATGGTGGAGATCTCTGGGGAACTACCTGGACCGCTTCTGAGATAAATAGCAACAATTTTGGGGTATTCTTGTCGGTAAGGAATGCTGACGATGATCATTCCAGGACTGCTTCTGTAGATTACATTACCATCAAAATAATCTACACCACCGACACAACTCCTCCAGTTCTCACTTTACCTGCAAATATTACAGCCGATGCTACAAGCCCAAGCGGTGCGATAGTTACTTATAGCGCAACCGCGGATGACACAAACCCCACACATCCGACAGTAAGCTGTAACCCAACTTCTGGTTCACTTTTTGCTATGGGTCAAACTACGGTAAACTGTTCAGCAACCGACGCCGGTGGACGTACTTCCACTGGCAGTTTTAAAATAACAGTTCAAGACACAACTCCTCCAATAGCAACAGTCAGTTACAACATTACCGCCCCCACAAATCAGAACGTTACCGCCACAATAACGCCAAGTGAGACTGTTACTGTAACAAATAATGGTGGCTCAAAAAGTTATACATTTACTGCAAATGGTAGCTTTACATTTCAATTTAAAGATGCGTCAAACAACCCCGGTAACGCCACCGCCACAGTAAACTGGATAGACAAAATAAACCCAACTGGTGCTACAGCAATAGATAATGCATATTACGGTCCAAACACTTACATACTGGGTGTTATCAAGGGTACGGCATCTGATGCTAATGGTATTATTGCGCCTGTTAAAATTCAAATAGAAAAACTTGGTAATTGGTGGAATGGAACGGCTTGGGTATCCACTCCGCAATTAACCGTAGACGCAACTGGTACGACTAGCTGGAGTTATACCAACATTAGCGCATCTGATTTTACTAACGGTGTCATATACACTGTAACTCCCGCTATTCTAACTGACGGAGTGGGTAATCACGACTATGGAACTGCAGATTCATTTATATGGGATTCTTCGGCACCAGTATTCGCTAGTACGCCTGACATTACAAAAGATAACGACTCCGGCCAAGCAGGGGCAACTGTCACATTTGCCCCAATCGCAACAGACGCTTACAGCGGTTTAGAATCTATAGCTTGCTCGCCACTTTCGGGTACTATCTTCCCGCTCGGTGATACCGATGTGAACTGCCACGCTTATGACAAGGTTAATAATATGAGTGAAGTAACTTTTAAAGTAACAGTTAATGACGCAGAACACCCATCCCAACCTGGTACTCCTGCTACATCCTCTCCTACGGCTAATACTAAACCAACGTGGGCTTGGACTGGCTCGACTGATAACGCACCTGGCCTTCATTATGTCTTATTCTGGGATACTACTGCAGGTGGTGAAACAAATAGCTCGGGTAATATTGGTACAAACCTTAGCTTTACACACACTACAGACTTGGCAGGCGGTAATTGGTTCACCAAAGTAAGGACTTATGATGCAAGTGGTAATTATACCGATAGTAGCAATGGAAACGTGCTAGTAGACACAGTTGCCCCATCAACCATAGCTAACACAGGAGTTTATACTTTTGGCAACTGGTCCAAAGATAATGTTGATGTTACTTTAACCGCTACGGACGTTGGCGGTGCGGGCATTTACGAGACATATTGGTGTTACGATAACGGTAGTGTTGCCTGCATCCCGAACGAAACCGGATTGAATAGCAACGGAGTATACACTGCACCGCTGACCTTTGATACCGAAGGGCAATGGAAACTGCGCTATTACAGCATGGATAATGCTGGCAACATAGAATCTCCCCAAACCAAAGACATTAAAATTGACAAAACAGCTCCGACCAATATCGAAATTACGGCACCACAAAATAGTGATAAACTCAAGGGTACTTATGTGATTAGTGCGAATACATCGGGCGATCTTTCAGGGATAGACAGAGTTGAATTTTACTATCAAAGTACACCCACATTAATTGGTACCGATAATGATTCGTCTGATGGTTATAGTGTAATTTGGGATACGACAGGGTTAATTGATGGAGTGCATCAAGTAAAGGCAGTATCATATGATTTTGCTAACAACTCACAAGTCTCCGCTCTAGTTGATATAACCGTAGACAATACAAAACCAATTATATATTTAACAGGTTCGGATGTAACGATAACTGTCGGTAGTGGCTATACAGACCAAGGTGCGACCGCGAAAGACAACATAGACGGTAATATCACAGAAAATATTGTTAAAACAGGCTTGGTCAATACAGGTATCGTAGGCACCTATACAATTACATATAACGTAACAGATAGTAGTGGTAATGTAGCTTACCCAGTTAGCAGGGTAGTCACTGTTAGCCCAGCACCTGTGGGATCTACTACCCAAACAACTTCACCTAGGTTATTTTCTAGGGCATTAGGTTTAGCAATAGCTGGTGGCACAGCTAGTGAAGATACAACCGACCCTGTAACAGGTGTTTTAGGTACAGAAACATCTAAACCAAACGACAATCAGATTAACGAAGTTTTAGGTACAGCAATAACGAAAGTCGCGTCTACAAAAAGCTGGTTAGGTTTTGCATGGTATTGGTGGTTGCTTGCTATAGTCGTTGTTGGCATTCTAATCCTATACTTTTTGTTAAAAAAGAGACGCAATAACGAAGAAGAATAATTTGAATGCAGAGATAAAACCCGAAAGATTCAGATTGGGTATTACTGAAGAAGATTTAAGCACTATGCTTTATGGTAATTTAAATGAACATTATGCAAAAACTGTTGTAGATGAGATAGAACAAGATTATGGCTCCATGAACAGGCACTATCATGTTTGGCAGCATGTTTTAGACATGTTAGAATTTGCTAATTTGCACAATGATAAAGTTATAAACCAGCGAGTTTTTAATTGGTCAATACTTTTTCATGATAGTATTTATGACACGCAAGCAAAGTATGGTGAAAACGAGATAAAAAGCGCACAACTATCCAGAGACTATTTAACAGATCTGTTACCCGAAAAAGAAATAGAAGAGATTTGCAGAAACATTTTGGCAACAGCATCACATGAATGCGAACCAAATGACAAACAGCTCGCATTGTTTTTAGATACAGATCTAGCGATTTTGGGCAGGGAACCCGAAATTTATAGGACATACAGCATAAATATTGAACGTGAATATTCTTGGATGGCCCCAGAAAAATATAAATCCGGGAGATCAAAAATTTTAGCTAGATTTATAAACAATAAACCACTTTATAAAACACCAGAAATTTGTACAAAGCTACAAACTCAAGCTATGGTAAACATGACAAACGAATTAGCTGAGCTAGGTCAAATTATATAAACTAAAATAAGATGAAGTTATATATAAAGGTGAGAACAAGTGCTAAAACTGCCAAAATAATACAAATCGACGAAAACCATCTTGACGTATGGCTAATACAGCCAGCAAAAGATGGAAAAGCCAACAGCGCAATTATAAAAGCCTTATCTATATATTTTAAAGTGGCCCAAAACCAAATAAAAATCGTTAGCGGTAAAAAGTATAAAAATAAGATCATCGAGATAATTGTGGGAATAGTATGTACAAAATAGCACTAAGTGTTATGATAGTTTTCTATGGAATATTTTAAGCCTCGTGAAGATCTTGTACCTATAGATATTTATGAACCAGAAGAAATGTATGATAGTCGTGAGTGGTTCAAAGATAGCCTAGAAATTACAGCAGAAAGATACGCACGAATCATGGCAGATAAATTAAATGACAAAGACGAAAATCATGGCATAAAGATTATTGATATAGCCAAAAAGTTATTTGGTATACCAGAGCCAGAAAAATGCTGGCGTGTACTGACTTACGAACCATGCACAGAATTTGATAAAAAGGGCAGAGTTGAGTGGAACAGCCACAACCACATAGATGTAGCAGAAAGTGGTAAAGTATTATATTTACTAGAAAAAGTTAGATTTATTGATGGAGAACCTGTTTCTATATTTTATGAAAATAATGCTCATAGTTTGATAATTTCTAGATATAGTGACGCAGAGGAGTATTTAAACCAAGTAATAAGAAATATGAATTTTAATCTCGGTTCGAACTTAATTAAAGAAGTAGGCAATAGTTAAGCAAAACTATTTTTAGAGCATATAATATTGCTATGGATTATTTAGAAAACGAGCCGGCACAATCTGATGATATTGATAGTCTATATCAACAATGGTGCCCATTGTTCGAAAAGAAAGAGAAAGAGCTAGAAGCTCAACATAAAAAGGATTTGGGTAGGTTGTCAATTGCCGAAATTATTGAAAATCTACATAACGATTAATGAATCAATTTGTAGTTAATATTTCTGATAATATTGATTGTCTGCATTGCCTTAAGCTTTCTTCATCCGGGTCGAAAATCGTTAGGTCTCTAAATAATGGCTGGAGTTCGTTAACTGGCATGGTATAGCTCTTGCCATCAATTATCAAACTAGCCCCATCTAACTTAAAAGGCTTTTGCGAGTAAGCAGAAGGGGCTGTACCAAAAACCCGGTTAAATGTAGTTACTGCATTATTTAGGGCAACGCCAGGGCTATCGAATTCTGTGGTTACAGGTTGTAGTTTTATGTCACCGCAGGTTATATAAAATACTATTTTTTCTGGCATGGATGGGATAGAATCTTCACTATTTTCATCGTACATATATCTTTTTAAGTCAATCGAATTAGCCTGTGCAAATGCCTTATAAGAGTATGTTTGGTCTAGCTGTTCTAAAACATATCTTATGTCGCAAAATTCATCTTGGCCAAACAATTGGCGATTAGATTTGTCGTAGATTAAAGTTTGAATATCATCACCGCAAACTGTGTATAAGGGCAGGCTTATTGTTTTGTCTACTTTATCGGCTCTTTGAAGAATTGCATAAGCTTCGCATTCGTTACTTAGTTGTTTTAAATAAACAGTCGCATCACAAAATTGATTTGCGTGGTTAGTATTAATAATTTTTATGTGGGCATCTGGTGTGTATGCTAACGAATTTTCACTAAGGTTAATTGCAAATTTTTTAATTAGGGTGTTTATAGATTGTCTTAAGCAAACAGGTTCAGAAATGTAATCGATCTCCAGCATGTCTAATTGCTCGGTAGATTCGATTGCTGCAGGATATCCAGTTTCGATAAGAAAGTTAAGTATTGCTCTATCTGGTTTACTGGATTCATATTTTTCCATACTAGTCATTTATAAAAATAAACTAACCTTTAGTTTAAAACTAATCTTTTATCAATTATTAGGCAAGCATAAGTGCTATCATTTTTTAAATAGTTGCTTAAATTATTATGAGATAGAGCATATAATTAGTTGATGCCCCAAAAAATAGAATTAAAACGTTGTACTAAGGCCTTGGATGATCATCTAATGTTTTTTGGTATAGGTTTTGTGTTGCTTGGTTCTGTATCTGTAGCCTTACTACTAATTCCGTTTGATTTGTATAGCAACCATTTTGTATTTTGGGCTGTAATTATGATAGCTTTTGCTATATGTATATATTTTTTATTTATGAAAATACTTCAACAAATGTGGCTCAATACGCATTACAATATTATCGATGATGCATTAGTAGTGACTAATAGTGGATTGTTTGGTGTACATGATGATATTTATAAGTTTGACGGTTTTGCAGAACTCTCTATAAGACAAGGCTTCATTGGTAAACGGCGGGGTTATGGTAATGTAGTGCTAAAAATTCCAAAGCTAGAAAAAGAACTAACTTTAACAGATATAAATAAACCAGAAGAAATCGAAGAATCGTTACTTATAAAAATGCATGAAAGCATAGTCAATTGACTTTGGCAATAGTGGCAAAAAATATTATAATATGTAAATGAATGCTGAAATTGAGCCGAATAATTTAGATGCAACTGAGAAGATTCGAAACATAAGCACCGTAGAACTGTTATCAAAAGCTGCGATTATGTTTGATGATTGCCAAGCTCTGTACAAGGTTACAAAAAATTCACAATATTTACAGGCAAAAAAATGGCTATTTGAGACAATTGTAGTTGAAGCCGAAGAATACTGTGAGGATTGGGATAAACACAAAGAACGTATATCCAACAAGCTTAAATTCCTAGTTATTGAGATGAATAATGTACCTGATTCATTATTTATCGAAAGAATTGGTCATGGCCATAATGGTAATCGTAGTAATGTTTTTTACGAGCTTATAGATGATTGTTTGCTTAGAGATGGGCTGGATAGAGAACAGATAAATGTATTCATCGCTAACTTAACAGA
Organism: uncultured Candidatus Saccharibacteria bacterium; assembly: GCA_964539035.1. Classification (GTDB taxonomy): domain Bacteria; phylum Patescibacteriota; class Saccharimonadia; order Saccharimonadales; family CAIOMD01; genus CAZIHK01. Next base: position 6,842 of record CAZIHK010000002.1, read on the forward strand.
AACCGAGAAGTAGATTAGCACTCTTGCATGGTGAGTGCTAAATAGATATACTAGAAAGATGCAAAGGTTTTGCAAACTAAAGTATAGGAAGGCTATAAAATAGATGCCTGAATCACCAGAATTACAAGATTATTTAAATCATCTAACAGAAAACGCGATTGTTAGTTTAAGACAAGCTGACCAAATCGCTCGCACCCAAGGCTCTACATATGTTGGTACAGAGCATATTTTGCTTGGTCTTTTAAGCCAAGAGTCTTCTGTGGCATCAAAAATGCTAGAAGATTCTGGCATTAATTACGAACGTGCCCAGCTGGCTTTAAACTTAACACCTAAAAACCTGGTTGTTAATTTAGGTGCCAAAGGTTTAAGCGAAACCGCCAAACTAGCTCTAAAACTAAGCTGGGATTATGCCCAAGATTTTAATCAAGACATCTGTGGTACAGAGCATATTTTGTATAGTTTGTTAATGCAAAAAAATGCTCGTGCGACGGTGCTTTTGAGGGATATGAACGTAAATATTGATACATTGTTTAGCCATCTAGAAATATTTTTACAGCGCCAACAGTACGAAAGCGAACAAGATGGTATCAAGCGTACTGCAACTCGCATTAAACGTAAAAACAGTAAGAGTGCTTTAGAATATTTCGGTACAGATTTAACAGACATGGCAGCTAACAATAAGCTAGACCCAGTGGTTGGCCGCGAAGCGGTCGTTAGGCGATTAATCACAATACTTAATCGCCGTACTAAAAATAACCCAGTTTTAATTGGCGAACCAGGTGTTGGAAAAACTGCAGTTGTAGAGGGTTTGGCTCAGCGTATTATTAGCGAAGATGTACCAGATAGTTTGTTAGATAAACGAATTGTAATGCTAGATTTAGCAGCTATGATAGCCGGTACAAAATACCGTGGTGAGTTTGAAGAACGGCTAAAAAAAGTTATGGAAGAGCTTTTAGCCGATACCAAAACTATTGTATTTATAGATGAGATGCATCTACTAGTTGGTGCGGGTGCAGCCGAAGGTGCAATAGACGCCGGCAACATATTAAAGCCAGCTTTAGCAAGGGGGCAACTACAGGTAATAGGTGCCACGACTACCAGTGAATATCATAAACACATCGAAAAGGATGCTGCTCTAGAGCGTCGATTCTAACCAATCGTTGTGCCCGAAACAAACACACAAGAGACTCTAGCAATTTTAAAAGGCTTAAAAAGCCACTACGAGCAATTCCACGGTGTGGTCATTGACGACGATGTATTAATTGATGCTGTTTATTATGCCGATAGATACATCAATGATAGATTTATGCCCGACAAAGCAATAGATTTATTAGATGAAGCAGCCGCGCTACTTAGGGTAGATAAAGGTAAAACACCAACCGAGTATCGCCGGCTTTTAAAAGAAATTAAACTTTTAACGCTTAGGCGTGACGATGCTGTCGAGCAAGAAGATTACGAGCGTGCTGCTAAGTACAAGCAACGTATTAGCGCTGCCCAAACCAGATTAGACGAACTAAAAGAAAAGGATTCGACTTTTAAACGCCTAACATTGACAAACGAAGATATTGCTAATGTAGTCGCCCAAGCGACAGGTGTACCAGTGCGTAAAATTGTGCGTCAGGAAGCAAACAATTTGCTTAAGTTAGAGAAGCAACTAACTAAGCATTTGGTAGGTCAAAAAGAAGCAGTACAGGCTGTATCTAAAGCTATTAGGCGTAACCGAGCAGGTATTGGCACTGT
>CAZIHK010000003.1:0-22871 GCA_964539035.1 uncultured Candidatus Saccharibacteria bacterium
TATGAAACCCTAAATCCTAAAGTACTTCGTGATACCATAAAGTCATTAACAATTAAACTGCATAAAACCCAGAGAGATCAGGGCTACCACTTCTAGATAAGCGGTAGCGGGATGGGTAACAGTTTATTATTATCTAATGCGGTCAATACGTATTTTATGTCATTCTAGGCTAGGGCCAGTATTGGGCAATTCGTTTGGGCCCGTACCAGGTAAGCTACCGCTTGTCGCTTCTGTATTGGGTATAGGTTTTGGAGTATTAGTTGCTTTTGGTGTTGGATTTGCAGCAATATTTGCGTTACCGCTGCTACCTGCCGATTTATTGGTTGTAGAAGCGGCGGTTGGGCCAACATCAGTTATCCCGGCACCGCTTGGTCTTTGATTTACTGTTGCAGGCTGGTTCTTTTTGCCACTTATACTGCCATACAACCAACGCCCGCCCGCAAACAGGCTGAATATTACCGCCAAGCAGATAAACATTATCAATATTGTTAGAGCTATCGCCATTGGCCGGCTGACGGCATCCGTTGCTTGCCAGTAATCTTTAATACCAGATTGTTGCCCTGTATCTTTTTTCATCCAAAGCATTGCTTTAGCTCCCTATTTAAAGCTATTGTAGCGCATTTCGTGTTGCAATATCAACGTTTTATTTTATAACTATGCTTATGCTTCCAATAAAAAATCGAAGTGCTTGCTTTTGGGCTAGAGTTTTAATAAACGCTTGGTTACTTTAGTATTACCTTTTCAGCAAAAGTTAACAAAAATAATTTTTTGAGAAACTTTTACCAAAAAGTGAGATTTAGCTTACTATTTCCAATTACAGTACCTGGAAGTTATTCAAGCCTACCATCTAATGTCTAATTAATAATCCATACCCATTGGGCCAGGGCCGGCCGCTGCCGGCATTTGCTTTTCGGGAACATCTACAACTAATGCGCCCATAGTCATGGCAGTACCAGCTATAGATACGGCGTTTTGCAAAGCCTCTTTTGCTACACGGGCGGGATCTACAATACCTGCAGTTTTTAGGTCAACCAGCTTGTTTGGCTTGTTTACATCGATACCACTGCCACTTTTACCACTCTTAACTTGCGGTAACCACTCATCAGCATTTAAGCCGGCATTTGATAGCAAAATTCTAAATGGTTGTTCTAGGGCATTTTTTAATAATTGCGCACCAGGTTCGTCGCTTTTAATAGCCTTAGCAAGATTAATATAAGTTACCCCACCGCCAGACACAATACCTTCGTCCATTGCTGCTTTTACAGCGGCTACGGCGTCATCTACGCGATATTTCTTTTCTTCTATCTCTGTCTCTGTGGCACCACCAACTTTAATAACAGCGACTTTGCCGCTGAGCGATGCACGTCTTTTTTCTAGATTCTCTTTATCGTATTCGCTTGAAGCATTTTTTATCTGGTTATTGATTTGATCGATACGGACTTTAACTTCTACAGGATTACCAGAGCCTTCGATAATAGTTGTGTCATCTTTGGTAACTATTACCTTGCGCGCTTCACCTATCATTTCTAAATCAGTTGTTTCGAAACTATGGCCTTGTTCTTCGCTAATTACAGTTGCGCCAGTTAATATAGCAATATCGGTCAAGATATCTTTGCGACGATCACCAAAAGCCGGGGCTTTTACGGCTACAGTATTAAACACACCCTTTAATCTGTTAAGTATTAGTGTTGCTAGCGCCTCTCCGTCTACATCTTCGGCAATTAAAACTAAATCTTTTTTGCCAGCTTGGGCCAGCTTTTCTAGTACTGGCAAAAACTCTTGTACACTGGATATTTTTTTGTCGGTTATTACAATGGCTGGTTTGTTATAAATTGCTTCCATGCGGGCGGGATCTGTAACAAAATATGGGCTAACATAACCACGGTCGATGGTAAAACCCTCTACCACTTCACTCTCCAAGCTTAAACCTTGGCCTTCTTCGACGGTTACGACGCCGTCTTTACCAACTTTATCGATAACATCAGCAATTAATTTACCAACTGATCCGTCACCAGCAGATATGGTGGCTACCTCAGCAACTCGTTCTTTTTTGCCATGGATATCTTCACTCATACCGCCAAGTTTGCTAATTGCATCATGGGAGGCCATCTCTAAACCACGCCTCAACTGCATCGGGTCATGGCCGGCTGCAATCAAGCGATTGGCCTCTTTTAAGATGTGGTAAGTCAAAATTGTAACAGTTGTCGTACCATCACCAGCAACGTCGTTCATCTTATTGGCTGCCTGCTTTATAAGCTCGGCGCCAATTTTATAGCCCAACGTTTCGTCGTCTGCTTCAGGCAAGTCGACTCCTTTAGCTACCGTTACACCATCATGAGTAACGGTTGGAGCTCCGTAACTTTTGCCTATCACTACATTACGGCCCTTAGGCCCCATAGTAGTTTTTACGGCGTTGTACAAAATTTCTGCGCCAGCAAGTACTCGCCTACGGGCATCGTCGTCATAAAATACTTTTTTTGCCATATTCTATATACTCCTTAAAACTTATAATTTTTTACTTGATAACTGCGTAAATGTCTTCTTCTTTGATTAGCATATATTCTCTGCCATCAATCTTGATATCAGAGTGGCTATAGCCACCATAAATAATTTTATCTTTAGCTTGTACTTCTTTTACCTTTTTGCCAACTGCAATAACTTTGGCTATTTTTGGCTTTTCGGCTGCTTTGTCTGGCAAGTAAATGCCACTGGCTGTTTTAGTCTCAGCTTCTACTTGCTCAGCGACTACGTATTCGGCCAGAGGTTGAATTTTGGTGCTCATGATACTCCTCTTTAAAACTTACTAATTACTGCTTATTTTAGCACTCTCCATGTTCAAGTGCTAATCGTAATAACAATTTTACAAAAAACCATTTTTGTCTGTCAATAGTTACTACTATTATTATATAACAATATTGACATTTTTAACTTCTTATGCTAATGTATATCTATAAATTAAAAACAAAAATGCCATATAAAGAAAAAATCAGCCCAAACCAATCTAACGAGTATCAGCCGACTACAAAAACAGCTGAATTCTATGCTACCCAACAAAAGGGGCTAGCTATCGCAGAAAGAATACTCACTAAAAGACCAGAAGCATCATTGTCAGATATTGAGAAATTTCTTATAAATAATAAATGCGAAAAAGATGTTATAAGAGCAACTTTGCTATATTGTTGTATTCCTGAAATCGCAACTCTTGTTAATAGAGGCAAAACTATCGATAGCGACAAAAAAGTACCTGGTGTCGATTACGATAAAGTAGTCCGATTCAATCAATGTCTTAAGGGAGTGATCAAGGACAGTAGCGATACCTCTATGTCACCACAGTGTCTGATAGCAGAGATGCTAAATTTTGGTACAGCTCATGGCTATGTTACAAAAGGACACTCTGAATCTTTCCACAAGGAATTGAATACAGCCTTCGTTGGCATGTGGAATGAGCAAGGAGTAGAAAACTTAATGCAGACAGCAGGTATAGATACAATTAGTACTTCGATCCAACAAGATCGCAAAGGTATTGACTTGTTCGCTGAGACAAAACACAAAGCAAATCCTGTAGAATCAGAATGGACTGCAATAGACATAAAAAGTTCAGTCCATGGAATTTTAAGAATTACCAATAAAGGAGATTCCAGCCTAAAGAAAGAAGATATATTTTGCGTCCAAGACGCAAGATTATCAAAATATGACAGTAGTGAATCTTTAGTCGCTTCTAGAGAACGCCCAGTAATCTATGTAATCATTGATCAGGAAAAAGCATTAATAGCTGTAGATGTCGGCAAAAAACAGCAATTACCAGATGATTTAGCCGCTCCTAAATACACACACGAAAATGTAAGTGCCATGCAGTCAGTTTTTAGGCTTCGAGCCTTCCTAGACGAAAGTTCTTGCAGAAAACGCACAAGAGAGAACAATAACTTCGAACCAGCAAAAACGCCGCAAAAGATAGGTAGTGTTGCTATTAACCTGTCATAATGTTATAATATGTTTCAATTATGTCTGAGATATATTTAGTAGAAAAACAAGATGGCCAAGGCGACCTAACGAAAGAATTTGTTGATCTGATTAGAGACGAAGAATCAATAAAATTGTTAGCTCGAATACTTGGCACACAAAGCGTCAAAAACGTAGTTGAAACCGAAGCAGATATTGATGCTATTTATGTATACGACCCAGCACCAGAAAATATCGACCCAATCAGCATTGAATTTACTCCCGAAAGAGTTGTCATTGCACGGCTTAACTCAATAGATAAATTTTCAGAACAAAATATTACAGAGATCGTCCAAGTGATTTCCGGAACAGCTGTTGCCGAAGATGACAAATTATTGAAAGCCGCCATACTAACAGTCCCAGTTGATGCTCGCTTTCCGACCGAGCTTGAATTGCGTGATATCAACGAAAATCTAAAGTAGTTAACTTCTTAGGATTATTTTTTTAGCTTTACTAACATATTTGTCTAAAGTGTCTTTGTTGTCAGCCTCAGCGTTGAGCCTTAATAGCGATTCGGTATTGCTAGAGCGAATGTTCATCCAACCGTCTTTAAAAGTTAGTGTTATACCGTCTAGTCGATCGATACTAGCATCTTTAAATTCGGCCTCTATTTGGGCTAAAATCTTATCTTTGTCTTTTACCGTAAAATTAGTTTCTGGGATTGCAGAATAATGTGTATATTGCTTGCGTAATTGAGACAATTTTTTACCAGATCCAGATAAGATATAAAGCCCAATAATCGCGGCAATAAGACCTGAATCGGCATACCAATTATCTTTAAAGTAAAAATGGCCTGATGCTTCACCGCCAAAGGGCGCTTTTGATTCGCGCATGGCAGCCTTCATTAAAGCGTGTCCTACCCTTGTACGCACTGGTTTGCCACCAGCTTTTTTAATTACATTAGGCACAGAGTGGCTGTTGCGGGCATCATAAATAATATTCGATGGGCCATGAATTCGTAAAAAATACTCTGATAACATTGCCGACATCACCCCGCCTGTTAAAACCTCACCTTTTTCGTCTACCAAAAAGGCTCGGTCACCGTCGCCATCAAAAGCTACACCACAATCTAGCTTGTCTTCTTTTATGACTTTAATCATATCTGCTAGTGTCTCGAATTTTAAGGGGTTAGCTTCGTGATTAGGAAAGGTGCCATCGAGCTCAAAATACATCTCGGTTACCACAAATGGTACATAGGGCTCAAGCTCTGGGAAAATTTTGCCAGCCATGCCGTTGCCGGCATCCACGGCGATTTTTAAAGGTTTAAGTTTGTTAGTATCAATAAAACCAAGGGCGTGTTCAATCCAATCTTCGGTAATATCTTGTTGGGTAATTTTACCTTTTTTAGGGTTTGATTTGAATTTTTTTGCTAGGCAGTTATCTCTGACTTCGTCTAAACCTGATTCTAGCCCGATTGGTCTTGCCTCTTCGCGGCACAATTTTATACCGTTATAAGCACCTGGGTTGTGGCTAGCTGTAATTACAGCACCGCCGGCTAAGCCATATTTGCCGACAGCAAAATAAATCATATCGCTGGTCACTTGGCCAATATCTAAAACATCCCTGCCTTGGGCGATTAAGCCTTTTATCATGGCATCGGCTAGTTCGGCGCTATCTGGGCGCATATCGCGACCCACAGCAACTATGCCCTTATCGGGCAACCAATCTGCCATAGCTTTTCCAATTGCCTCTACCACATTAGTGTTTAGTTCGTCGCCTACTTTGCCACGAACATCATAAGCTTTAAATATGTGTTTTATATCTTGCATACCGTATATTGTACGGTAAAAAACAATCTATTTGCCAATATGCATTACTTCGAATGGAACAATTTGCATATCAGCCAGTTTTTTGTATAAAAGCTCTAAGTCATTAATCTCTTTTTTGTCATAGTCTAACCGTTTTTGCAGATCAGATAGCTCGTCAAAATCATCTATGTCAATAATCCTATCCTCTGGTGTAAATAACCTAGAGCCTTGTTCGGATATGCTCCAAATATTAACATCGTAGCCAATTTCTTGAGCTTCATCGTATTCGACAAAAATCTCATCAATAGAATTAAACCACTCGACAACTTGTACGTCTTTAGTGTCTTCATCTAATATCAGCTCTTCGGACGCTGCAAATCTAATATACATCTCGTCCCTGTTACCACTTTTTGTTTTTTTCCCACTAGCCAATTTTATGGTAACTGCACTAAGGCCGGTATCACCTTTTACTACCTGGTTTTCGCTTGGTAAATTGTAGCTAATGTAACTGTTAAAATCATAAGCCTGCCCACTGTTATATGCATCTTCTAGGTTCGTAAACTGTTCGTAATTTTTACCGCAAACGTCTTGCAATATGGCCCTTGCGTCCATCACAAACAACTTACGTGCATTGTGACGCATCTCACCCGTAGCAGGTTGTTCACCCCCTGCTAATTTTGATTGTTTTGTATATTTAACTGTAGATTTCATTCTTTCTATAAATGTAGCTTTTTTATCAAAATTTTTATCAATAAACTCTTTTAGTACCTTCCAGTTTTCGGCTACCCTAAAATTAAACTGTTCATCGTTTTCACCACTACCAAACTTAAACTCAGATTTATCTTTCATCTATTTATATTAGAACATTTTGCATTAATACTTGTCAATATTTGTAAGAAGGTGTATAACTATTTAATCTCTAGGTGAAAGTCTAGAGCGTACTGCCGGAAAACCGGCAAAACCTTTTTCTGTGGAGGGAAAATGGCAATATACGTAAGTAGCCCGAAAATTGAGACTAGCCTTGAGGGGCTTGGCCTCGATTGCGCGGAGGTAGCCGAAGCTATCACCACGCATATCGGCTGCGTAGCAGCCGTACGTCCATACAGCGACCACATAGTGGTAGTTATGGACGAAGGTTGTGGTGACATGGAAAGGCTAATAAGAGAGCTTGACAAGATCAAGCTACAGCTCTTCCGTCCGGTAGCCATCGGCCGTCGCGTGCGCTCCATAGTGAGCAACGTGACTGTCGTCGATGGCAACATTGAGATTTGCTTCAAGGAGCTGGCATCATGGCTCCATGGGGCAAGTTTGTGTAGTGTGCTTGCCACGCTGCGTCAGCACTTTTCGATCGAGCTTGTTGAGCTCGATCACGAACGCGGCGTAATGAAAATTACGCCTAAGAGGCTGGACAGGCTCGAAGCCGTCCGTCTCAGAGTCGTCAAGGTCCTCGAGACCAAGGCGCGCCTCGTGCGCGTTCAGCTGCCTCAAGACTAAGACGACCAAAGGGGTTACTCGGGTGAGTTGAGCGCACAAGCGGTTCTTTGCCGCGTTTGCTGCTCCTCCCCGGGTCCCCCTACACCCAACTCAGCCCAACTGAGGCTATATTTCTAACGTTTTATGCGTAAAGTGTACGACCTGATTTGCCCAGTCTGGGCTTTTTTCTATTTAAAAATACTTGAAATTATTGTTTGATAGGTATATAACAATAAACATTCGAGCATCGCTCGACGAATGGAGGCGGAGATGGTTCCACCGGACTAGCAAGTTCGATCTAAAGGACATCCCACTCCAAGCGGGGTATCTTGCTACAAGACAAAAAAGCCCGACAATATTCACACAGATTTCCGTCTAGAGCGTCGAAGCTATCGCTGACGCACGCCGATAAATCGGCAAATGGAAGATTGTGAGTAATCGGTGCAGGCAAAAACAACCACTTACCCTGAAGGGGTACCATGAAATGTAGGTTAGTTTTTGCCAATAGAAGCTGAGTCTTAGCAGATTCGCACCCTGGGTGGATTCACACGTTCGCATGCTCTTATCGGGCTGGCTGGGCTAACGCCCACTTTGTGATTGTTCGGCTTTTGGGCCAAGCCCTCGGCTAATTACCGGGATACCTTGCCAGAGCCAGCAATACAAAGTTTTGCCATTTGCGCGACGCTAGTGATTTCACCCAGGGTGTACCCGCGCCTAAACAATACAGCCCAACCCGCGGCTACCTAAGATGCACACCAAGTGTTTCGCAGCCCGGTTTGGGCTTTTTCTATAAATAACTTGCTAATATTCTAATTTATTGTATTATTAGTTTGCAAAAACTAAAGAAAGGTTTTGAGATGGATTGTAGAAATTTAAGACGTCTAGACTATATTGCCGGCGTTGAGCCTAGTGACGACCTGTTAATGCGTGACATTAAGCGATCTAGCTTACCGAGCCTATACAGTACAGTCGAAGATCACAGCCTTAAAGTTGATATAAGCGTCTTTGACACATTAGATAAAGCTCAACGAGATGCATTTATGCAAGAATTTGCTAATAGTCCATTAGTCGAAAGTTGTCTAGTCGAAGATTGCGTAGCAAAAGCTAAATTAGACCAAACACAAACCATAAACTCAGAAACAATAAATATGGTTTTAGGACATACTTGCAGCGTTGCCGAGTTGGCTATTAGGGGCTTGATTAAGATAGAGCAGTAGTTTCTGTTTAATAAATCTCTTTTAGTAGCTCTTTGGCAACCACACGCTCATCCCATGGGATTTTTTTGCCTCCTTGGTTGCGGTAGTCTTGGTGGCCAATCCCCGCTAAAATGACTACATCACCAGCTAAAGCGTCTTTAAAAGCTTTCTTTATTGCCTGCTTTCTGTCGGCAATTTCTACAAACTTATCTTGGCCACCAGCTTCAACAATACCTTGTTTTACGGCCTCTCTGATTGAATCGCCATCTTCGGTATAAGTCTCATCGTCTGTTAAGTAAATATAATCGGCCAATTTACTAGCCACTTGCCCCATTATTGGCCTTTTACTCTTATCGCGGTCACCAGTTGCACCAAACACTAACCTTACTTTGCCCTTTGTAAGGCCCCTGACAGCTTCTAGGACGCTTTTTATGGCATCTGGGGTAACTGCATAGTCAACAAGCACCGTGAAGGGTTGTCCGGCCTCTACGGGCTCCATACGGCCAGGTACTATAGGCACATCTGATATGCCTTTTTGGATTAACCTGTTATCGATATCTAACATTTGCCCAATAATTGCTGCCATCGCGGTATTGTAAACGTTAAAATCTCCAACCAAACAAGTTTTAATATCAACTACACCCCTAGAACAAACCAGCGTATAAGATGTGCCACTAGGTTTTAAACTTACAGCTTTAATCTGATAACTAGCCATATTTTTACCGACTGTAGTCAAACCCTGCTTAACTTTATCGGCGAAAAAGCCATACCAATCATCATCAGCATTTAGAAGCACTTTATCAGGTTTGAAATCGGTGATTAATCGAGCTTTTGCGGTAGCATAATTTTGCATCGTACCATGATAATCGAGATGGTCTTGGCTGATATTTGTAACTGCAACAATCTTAATTGGTACTCCCAAAATACGAAACTGATCTAAAGCATGGCTAGTAACCTCTAGTACGACCCAATCAACATTAGCTTTTTTTGCTCTACTCATAAATCGTTGCACTGACCAAGCGCTGGCTACTGTCATGTGTGATTTGTTCGGTTCGTTAACACCGTTAATTTCGATAAATGCTGTTGTGTAAACAGCAGTTTTTAGACCAGCCGCTTTAATAACAGAGCTTATAAAGGCGCAAGTTGTAGTTTTGCCGTTTGTCCCTGTTATAGCAATTACATTTAAATTTTTTGCAGGATTACCGTAAATCAAATTTGCTGTTACAGCCTTTTGCTTGCGATAACTGTTTTCTGCTTTTTTTATAGCATTTTTGGGTATTACTTTGCGAGCTAATCGTTTTATTGCACTCATAATGTATTTAATATAACCCAAAACGAACGATAGACGATAGACTTCCAAGATCTGTTTTTTGAATCAATTGACTATCTAGATATAGCTCAACAGTTTTTTGCTTTAATAAACTATGGTTGAAAACCATATCGTATCTGTTATGTGCTAGGCTTTATAGGATATGAATATTTTAGGTATCGAGAGTAGTTGCGACGAAACGGCAGTAGCTATTGTTGCTAATGGTACAACGGTTATCTCTAGTGCGATTGCCTCTTCTATGCAAATACATGCCCTATATGGTGGGGTAATACCAGAGATAGCTGCCCGTAGCCATATCGAATCAATTAACTCTGTTATTGACCAAGTATTTATAGATAGTGGGTTGAATTGGGATGATATCGACGGTATTGCCGTCACAAACGGTGCTGGTTTAACTGGTAGCTTGCTTATCGGTTTGCTTGTAGCCCGAACTCTTGCCATCGTTAAAAACAAGCCACTTTACGCAATCAATCATGTCGAAGCTCATATGTATAGCAATTATTTGGTTGATCCGCCACCTAAGTTTCCTCTTTTGTCGCTAATCGTTAGCGGCGGCCATAGTCAATTAGTACTTTTTGAAAATCATGGCAAATATGTTGTACTTGGCCAAACTGTTGACGACGCCATTGGCGAGGCTTTTGATAAAGTAGCTAAAATCATAGGCCTGCCCTACCCCGGAGGGCCAAGTGTTGCACAGGCCGCAAAACGTGGTGACCCCAACAAATATAACCTACCAAAAGCCAAGCTTACTAACAAATACGACTTTTCGTTTTCTGGCTTAAAAACCGCTGTTTTAAGATGTGCCCAGCAGGTTGTAGGCGGTGACTTTAGGCTCTCTAGCACCGAAATCCCTACCCTGTTAAACAACCAACAAAGATATGATATTGCCGCTAGTTTTCAACGAATAGCTGTAGAAACAGTGGTAGAAAAAACCATTGCAGCCTATAAAGAATTTAAGCCCAAAAACGTAGTTATAGCTGGTGGCGTAGCTGCCAATCAAGAATTACGCCAGCAAATGACCGAAAGACTACCCATAAAAATCACCTACGCCCCGCCTGCCCTTTGTACCGATAACGGTGCCATGATAGCCTCGCTAGGCTGCTTTATGGTTATGAACGGTGTAGAACCAGCCGACCCATACACCCTCGGTGTCGAACCCAATCTTAAGATGTAACCTTCTCATATCGTGTTCGCCCAAAGTTATAATAACGTTTTGAAAGTAACTCACAAGGGGTTAAAATACAGTTAGAAAAGATATATACTGTTAACTAATTGTTGCAAAATAGTCAATAATGTTTCATGTGAAACTATATATTTAGCAAAAAGGCAAATATAGGATGAAATTAGCTAAATCATACGAACCCAATCAATACGAACAAGATATATATGCCCTATGGGAACAAAGCAATGCTTTTGCCCCATCTGCAAAAGGCAAGGGTAGCTATAGTATTGTAATGCCACCACCAAATGCCAATGGCAATTTACATCTGGGGCATGCTTATTCTTATCAGATAGAAGACGCTGTTATCCGTTACCAACGCATGCTGGGTAAGTCTGTTTTATTGCTTCCTGGAGCTGACCATGCCGGTTTTGAAACATGGGTGGTTTACGAAAAAGAGTTAGAGAAGCAAGGTAAAACCCGCTTTGATTTTGGCCGAGAAGAGTTATACGCACAGGTTTGGGACTTTGTACAATTAAATAAAGATAATTTTGAAGGTCAGCTAAGGAGGCTAGGGATTAGCTGTGATTGGAGCCGTTTTACTTTTACGCTAGATGACAAGGTAGTAGACAGAGCCTACAAAACCTTTAAACAAATGTGGGATGACAAGCTCATTTACAGAGGTGAGAGGCTAGTAAATTATTGTACCCACCATGGCACGTCATTTTCTGACATAGAAGTCCAATACAAAGAAGTAGAAGGGCACTTGTGGACAATCAGCTACCCGCTGACTAGTAAAGAAGGGGAGATAACGGTAGCCACAACTCGTCCAGAAACAATGCTGGGTGACACCGCTATTGCTGTGAACCCCAAAGATACCCGCTACCGTGCATTTATTGGTAAAACAGTGCATGTACCATTAACTAAGCGCGAAATCCCAATTATTGCCGATAATATGGTAGACCCAAAATTTGGTACTGGTGCAGTAAAGGTAACTCCAGCTCACGACCCTAATGATTTTGAAGTAGGTGTAAGGCATGATTTACCGCGCATCAATGTTATCGATCACGAGGGTAATATTACTAACGAAATGCCAAGCGCGTATAAAGGCAAAAATTTCATAGAGGCAAGGGAACTAATAGTTAATGACCTAAAAGATGCCGGCTTACTAGTTAAAACCGAGGCCTACAAGCACTCTGTTGGCCACTGCTATAAATGCGATAACGTAATACAGCCACTCATTAGAGATCAATGGTTTGTCAATATGAAACCGCTAGCCACAAAAGCAATCAAGACTCTACAATCTAATCAGATTAAATTCTACCCCGCCAATAAGCAAAAGGTACTGATAACCTATCTTAAAAATTTGCGTGATTGGAACTTGAGCCGGCAAATTGCCTGGGGCATACCAATACCAGCCTTTCAGAACGTCGATGAACCAGATGATTGGATTTTTGATAACCGTGTAAAAGAGGAGATTATCACTGTAGACGGCAAAACCTATCACCGCGACCCTGATGTATTTGATACTTGGTTCAGCAGCGGCCAATGGCCTTTTGTGACCCTAAATTATCCTGATGGTGACGATTACAAAAAATATTATCCAACAAGTTTGATGGAAACTGGCTATGACATCTTGTATCAATGGGTAGGTCGGATGATCATGCTGGGGCTCTATATTACAGACGAAATGCCTTTTAAAGAAGTTTATTTAAACGGCTTAGTGCAAGATGAACACGGTGCCAAAATGAGCAAAAGTAAGGGCAACGTAATCAATCCTATGGATACCGTTAACGAATTTGGCTCTGATGCTCTTAGGATGGGTATAATCGCCGGGCGATCAGAAGGAGTTAATCAGCCCTTTAGCAAGCCAAAAGTTATTGCCGCCCGTAACTTCTGCAATAAACTGTGGAATATTGCTCGATTTACGGAGGGCATCTTGGGTGACGATTTTAAATATAATGCATCACCCAAACCAATAGATATGGCCGATCAATGGGTGTTATGTAAGTTACAACAGTCTATTGATTCTATATCTGTTGATTTAGACAGTTATCGTTTTAGCGAAGCCTATAATAAGCTATATCACTTTGTGTGGGACGATGTAGCCGATTGGTATATAGAGGCCAGTAAAATACACCCCAACAAGCCGATGCTTGCCTTTGTTCTCACCTCTATCTTAAAACTAACGCACCCATTTGCACCATTTGTTACAGAAACCATTTGGCAAACTCTTAGCTGGGTAGAATCAGATATATTAATTAACCAAAACTGGCCAAAAAGTTTACATTTTGACAAAAAACAAGCCAGCGATTTTAGTGAAGTCCAAAACATTGTCAGCGAAATCCGCTATATAACCAAAGCCTTAGAAGTAAAGTTCCCAAGTTTATACTTTAAAAAACAATCGTTTTTGCGTAACAATACGGCGCTGATTAAGCGCCTGGCATACCTGAATCGATGCGATGAAGTCGAGTCGGGCAGGGGGATGCACTTAACAAAAACTAAGATAGACTGTTGGCTAGATATTGATTTGAACACTGCTAATAAATATGTCACTAAATTGCGAGTTAATAAGCTAGAAAAGCAAGCCGTAATAGAGCGCTTGCAAAAACGCTTAGACAACAAAGCCTACACCTCTAAAGCACCTACCGAAGTGGTTAAGCAAACCAAAGAACAATTGACAGAAGAGCAAGAGCTGCTAATCAAGTTAGAGCAAGAACTTAGCAGTTTTGAATCCGCCACCCAAGGCATGTAGATATTGGACGATCGACGGTAGACGATAGAAACTGGAGCTTATCGCAGTGTTTGATTATTTAGTGTTTTTATGGTATTTATAGCTTTATCTGATTACACTGGTGGAGTAGTTGGGTTGTCCCTTAAGACAGCAAAAATCTATCCGAGAGGATGTGTACCATGATCGTTCGTTTTGTTGAAAAATACGAGCCCGGTGCGCTAAAGGTCTATGTCGCTTCCAGCCGCTATGAACAGGGTGCGGTAGCAGTGGGGCAAACAGATAGCTTGCTAGAACTTAGTGCTCAGAAGGTCTACCGCGCCTCTAACAAGTTCGAAACTGGCATAGAAATGACGATATACATCGACGACTCCCCATTTGCTGGATACGGTGGGGATCACCACGGAAGCGGAGCAAATATTTCCAAGCATCATGAGGCTGACCGGTTTGGCTGTATGGTGTTACTGGTTACTCTTTTGGTGCTGGTTGTTATTAGCCTAATCTGGGGCCCAGTACCGGTACTCTGGATAGTTGGCATCATCGCATTCATCTGGAGTGCCTTTTGCTTCTTTACATAGTAATACTTCGAAAGAAGCTGTCTTATAAACCGAGGTGGGCGTCAAAAGCGCCCCCTCCTAACAATGTAAATTTATCAAATTATCAATTTTCAATACCTATATTTAGAATTTGGGCATCTTTTTTAACCTGAGCGCTAAATTCAAAGTTATCAACAAATGGTGCCGAGAGTTGTTTGAGGCAAATTAGTCCCAAATAATAAAAATTTGCAAGTTATCGAGGCTGTTGTACCTTTGATAATTTAGCGCATCAAGATAAAAATGCGTCCAAAAGCTTTATCTTACTTTGTCGGCACAAAGTAAGTAAGAAAAAGTGTTTAATTTAATAAAACAATTAACTCATGTTCATTCTAAAATCCAGCGTCTAATACTCTAAAGCTTGCCTAATGCGTTCGGCGCCTTCGTCTGGGCGGTAATCGTCAAACCATAACACGTGCCAGCCCAAGCGTTCGGCAGCCATTAAATTGGTACGGCTATCGTCTATCAACAAAATCTCGTTGGCTTTTACGCCAGCTAATTGCGCAGCTTGCTCATAAATTGCCGTCTCTGGCTTGATCACGCCGACCTCTGACGAATCAATAATGGCTTCATATTTAATTTTTGGTAACAAATCTTGCTCGATCATTGGCCTTACTAGCCCTGGCATGATGTTAGTCATTAAACCAACACCGTAATGCTCTGAGGCCCATTCAACAATTTCGTGCGTACCTTGTACCGGGTCAACATTATTTAAGTAATAAGTGGCCCAAGATATTTGTTCTATGCCGACTCTTTTGGCAAGTATCGAGTCAAACTCCTCTAAGCTCATCTCGCCGCGACAAATAGTGTCGTTATAGTGCCAAAATATTGCTTCTATAGCATCAGCCGAAACACCAGTATCGGCAGCAATAGTAGTAAAAGCCCTTTGGAAATAGCGGACTAATACCCCGTTAACATCAAAATAAACAAACTTAATGCCAGTTTTAGAAGTTTTGTAGTCTTTCTTAGGTTCTTCTGGCAAAATAGTGTGCGGCACATCCAAGCCAGCTAACTGCTCTACGCTTGTGCCAGTTGCTTCAGCAATAGCTGCAACCGTAAAAACACTAGGAGTTTTAATAGCTCCACGCTCAATTTTTGCAAGTGTCGAATAAGACAATTTTGCCTTAGCACACAGCTCTTGCTGAGTCATGCCAGCCTTACGCCTGGCATTAGCAATAGACTTGCCCAATACTAGTTCTTGTTCAGCGATGCCCACCCCAGTCATATCTAATTATTCTAGCATGATAAGGCTAGCAAGGCAGTACTTTATTTATTTTACTAGCCAAAAAAAGCTAGAAACGTCTATCATTTACGTTGCTGATTGCTATTTATTAGTGCTCAAAGACTTGATGCTTACGATGGGCAATTTAAAGGGCCTGGCTAGTAATTCTGGCCATTAGGTAGGCAAAAGCTCAATTCGCATACACAAAACGGCCTATAAGGCCCCTAATCGCTCCATAAACACAATTTAATAAAAGGGTACTACCGAAAATATATCCTACGCTTATTCACTGCTAGGCAATATCAGCCCCAAGACAATGAAGATCAAGATAAACAATAACACACCACTAATTACCGCTACCGTAATACTGCTAGGCTTGTTATTGCCAGTTTTATGCAGCATTTTATTATATATCCAAGCTATGGCTGCTATGGCTGTTATAAACGCGATTACACCGCTACCCATTTAATTATCTCCTTTAATTTCTAATTTTTTGGCCATTTGTACTAACGCCGGATAATCTGGCTCGGCGTTCATATCTGCAAGGTTGGTAAGCTCTGAGGTTTTATCAAAAGGAATTAGATGTATGTGGGCGTGTGGTATACCTGTGCCATCGACGATGACACCAATACGTGCCCTGCCTAGAATCTTTAAATGATTAGCGATTTTTTTAACAGCCAACCAGAGGGCAGCGTACATTTTTTCCGGCAAATCTTCAAAATGGTCTACCTGCATCTTGGGTACTACTAATATGTGGCCTGGCTGTACAGGATGGATATCTAAAAAAGCGATTGTGTTTTCGTCTTCGTAAATTTTATAGCAGGAGATTTCTCCGTTGATAATCTTTGTAAATATTGATTGCTCCATAATAAATAACAATATCAGTTATAGCAGGTACAATAAAGCTATGAATTTTAGGCGCTTCGCTGTATGGCTGGCAAATTTTTGCTTAGGTCTGTCTATTTGCTTGCTGGCTACGATAGTTTCTTTGGTTTTTACGATAGGTAGCGCAAATTACATTAAAAATAACTTAACAGGTAGCGGCTTTTATGACAAGTTTACTGGCAGCGTGCTAAAACTGGCGGTTGCTCAATCCGCTAACGACACAAACAACCAACGGGTGATTACCGAGCTTACCCCGTCAATACAAAAAGTTCTTACACCTAATTTCGTTAAAACCAACTTCGAAAACGCCATTGATGCCTTTGATTACTGGTTGGTCGGAAAAAGTAAAACACCTAGTTTTGATTTAGATTTGAGCCAAACAAAAAAAGATTTAAAGGCAGAAGTCGCCACTTATTTGAAAAACAAAGTAAACCGACTGCCTTTGTGCCAAAATTTTAATGACAGCAGTGAATTCGACCCGATAAACGCTACTTGTCGATACCCTATCAATTTGACGGAGGCCGATTATCAATTAACAGCCGATAATTTTGTAAGCACAGTACCACTGTTAGATAAGCAAACAATTAGTTTTGATTCTTTAGACCAAACAAATACCAAAAAAACAGCTTGGCAAAAAGCTCCTTTGTATAATAAATTAATCCGAATTTCTCTGTGGTTTTTAACTATTATCATTTTGTTGGGTATTGTTTTGATTTTCTTGTTGAGTCTTAGCAGGGCTAGCGCGTTGAAGGTAATTGGCCATACTTTTGTATGGAGTGGCGGCATGCTTCTTGTGTCTGGAGCTTTGGCCATTTTTGTACTAGGACGAAATTCTGCAAGTTTTATGGGAAGGGGTAGCGCCGAACAAGTGGCGTTTGTACAGGAACTTTTAGCACCACTACTGAGTAAACTAACTGTATCGTTTGGTAATTGGGCTTTGTATTTTGGGGCAGGCTACGCGCTATTTGGGGCTCTATGTTATATTTTGAGCCATAAGATGAGATTAAATACTATACAAAATGACAAAAATGATGCCGAAAAAATTATCTAAAAAATTATCTAAAAAATTATCGAAATATCTTCGACAATTTAAAATTTGGCGCGCCAAACATCCTTGGATTGTCATGGCTTCCAAGCTTTTGATATTATTCTGTTTTTTTCTATATTTTACCTACAGCAGGCTAGATCCTGATTTTGGCTGGCATTTGCAGGCTGGTAATTATATCCGAGCTCACGGTATCCCTTACTACGATGTTTTTGCTTACCCGTCACAAGGCTTTAGATGGATAAACCATGAATGGCTCAACGCCGTACTCATGTCCAATATCTACGCCATTGGTGGTTATTTTCTTATGTCGGTATTTTACAGTGTCTTATGGGCTTTAGCTCTAGTTATAGCAGCCCCAAAAGCTCGTTTGGGAATATTATTTATCGCTGCCATATCAATTTTACCGTATGCCGTAAATAGACCAACAGCTTGGACGGTTTTGGGATTGGTGATACTAATTAAACTGCTCAATTACAAATCAAAGTGGCTACTGGCAGTTATTCCGTTGATGTTTTTGTTTTGGGTAAATTTACATGGTGGGTTTTTTGTAGGTTTTTTAGTTATTGCCTTCTTGGCAGTTAAACGAAGATCCAGGCTCATTTTGTTGATATTACTATCCTGTTTGGCTATTAGCTTGATAAATCCGTATGGTATAAATTTATACCAAGAGCTATTCAGAATAATGTTCGATCGTTCTATGCATACCTTTATTAGTGAGTGGCAATATTTCAATTTAGGAAAACTTTCTTGGGGGTACATTGTTTTTTGGGGTGCTGGTTTTTGGATATTTTCTAAAAACAAACTTAGCAACTGGCTCGACCTAGGCCCAATATTCCTGGCAGCTAGTATATCGGCTTCGCGTCACTTGCCATTGTTCGTTATTGTTAGCCTAGAAAGCCTTGATGGCTATTACACCAAAGCCAAAGCCCTGATGCCAAAAAATTATACCAATAGACAAATACTAGTGATAGCAATTTTTTATCTGTCGATAATTGCCTGGTATTCTTTTACAATATATACAGCATTCAACTTTAACTTCCATACAAGTTATGATGCTGGATACCCCAAAAAAACAATTGCTTATTTACGCGACCACAAATGCAAAGGCAATCTATTTAACGATTATAATATCGGCGGTTACGTAATCTGGAAATTACCAGAGCAAAAAGTATATATTGATGGCCGTGGGCCAGTTTGGCACGACAAATCTGGCAAAACATACCTAAGTCGCTATCTAGAGATTAAAGATGGTAAAAACTGGCAAAAGGAGTTTGACAATTACAATATTACATGCGTGTTGATTTTTGACAAATCTAAACTCAAAAAAGAATTGGTAGATAACCATTGGCACAATACGATGACCGAAGGACGCTATATACTACTGACCAAACCCTAGCCTGGCTGGTTAAGAGCGTATAATCCAAATATATAATAGCTTTAGTTTTAGGAGGTTTTATGAAATCCAAAAAGTTTGTGATTTTACATTCTAACGATATGCACGGGGATTTTTTGTCTGAAGCACAAAAAGGCAAGGGCCAAATGATAGGCGGACTGTCACTGTTGTCTGGCTATATCAACCAAGTCCGCAAAAACGAAGAAAACGTTTTGTATGTTATTTCTGGCGATATGGTTCAAGGCTCATTGATAGATTCTGAGTATAAAGGCATTTCTACAATGGAGATAATGAATTATTTGGCGCCTGATGTGGTAGCACTGGGTAATCACGAGTTTGATTATGGTTTACCACATCTGTTATTTTTAGAAAAAATGGCCAACTTCCCAATAGTAAATGCCAATTTATATATCAAAAAATATAATAAACGCTTGATGCGTCCTTATGTGATACTCCAAAAGGCTGGTTTCGATATTATGTTTACCGGGATTTTGACCGAAAAAGTGATGGATTCTATTAAATTAGACGAGTTAGTGGGCAGTTTTGTAACCATGCAAGAGGCAGCCACCGAAGTCGGTAAAATAACCAATGCCTACAAAAATAACGATATCGATTTGACAATTATACTGACCCACATCGGTTACGAATCAGATTTAGAACTCGCTAAAATGCTTGACCCAGATTGGGGTGTAGATTTAATTATCGGTGGGCACTCGCACACAATGCTTGATAAACCCGCTAAAGTTAATGGTGTTTATATTGCTCAAGCAGGAGTAGGCACTAACCAAATTGGCCGTTTTGACATCGTTGTCGATGATGACACTAACAGCATTGTCGATATGAAATGGCGGCTGATACCAATCGATAACAATCTAGCTAAACCAGATAAAGAGCTAGATAAATACATCCAGTCGTTTAAAAAGGATGTTGACCGTAAATACAATACTGTTATCTGTAAATTTAGCGAAAAGCTGGTTCATCCTAAGCGCGAAGCTGAGACGCCACTAGGCAATTTGGTGGCCGACATTTTGGCCGAAAACGCCCAGGCCAATGTAGCTTTGGTGGGTAGCGGATCAATTAGAGTACAAGAGATGGGGCCACTCGTAACGCTAGGTAATTTGATGTCGTGCTTCCCTTATGATGATTCTTTTGCCAGGTTCAGCATATACGGCAGTAAATTAAAAGAGATATTCGCCCATATAATGCGCATCGAAAATCGTGACGGCGAAGGTGAATGCTATCAGGTGAATAAAGGTGTAGAGGCAATTTATAGCGATAAAACAAAAAAACTAGAATCGCTCAAAATCAGTGGTAAAAAGGTCGACGATAAGTGTAAGTACATGATAGCCCTACAGGGTTATCATGTTAAAAATTCGGCCGCTTATCTAAATATTACAAACGCCGAGCTTTTACAATTAGGCGAGCCAAAGATTGTGACAACCTCCGCACAAGTCGTATTAGAAGAGTATTTACGAAGCCATCAAAACCTATCTAGTAAGGTTGAGGGCCGATTAATTTATAGATAGTTTGGATGTAAATTTCGTCGCACTATTTTTTGGTTTTTTAATAAAGTCTTTTTTGTTGATTAAATCTAGCCTACAAAAAGCCCAAATCAACAGCTCAATTAACAGAATAGATTTAATAATTATTAGAAAACCACCGTACCACTGGTTGTTAAATAGCCCAACGAGTCCGAATGAAAGTATCGCAAAGATAACTAGACCTAAAACAAATAGACGAATAGCCAATAACCCTTGGTTTTTTTTAGATAATTCGTTCATGGATAGGAGGGCGGTAAATATAACTGGTACAAAAAACTGCGGCGAGCCAACTTTAAAACTAACTGTGTAGATTAACAATAAAACAAGGCAGCTAGTAGCTAGCTTTATGGGTTTTTTAGATTTCATAAGCAAAAATGTAACTCCAATAAAAGCACCTAGCCCCATAAGGCCGAAAACGAGTCCGACTAAAAGACTGTTAGGGAAACTCAGTGCCCAAGTTTGATTAGCATGATTAATACCCACATCAACCCCCATTATATGAATGATGTGACCGACTGCAGCCGGTACTGACTCAGCCTGGATGGGACGAGAAAGATGATAATTTACAGCATACGACATACCTTTTGGCGCAATAACCAAAAAAGGTAGTATACCGGCAATAATCGCACTGACAAAAGTAAACGAAAATATTTTTCGCCTAGATGGTTGTATTGCAATAATTAGTGCTGGCAAGCAAACAATTGGGTATCCTTTTACAAGCACCGAAATAGCAAATAAAACTGCGGCGAGTTTAATTCGTTTAGATTTAAAGACTAACAATATACTGCCATACAGTGCTGTTGCCGCAAAAACATCGAGTAAAAAGAAAATATAAGCCAAAACTGGCGCAATCAATATCACTGAGAGAGCGAGAGCTTTTTTACCACCCCGCCTAAATTGATCCCAAAGCACAATGCTAACAGCGCCGACAGAAAGTATTAAAAAACCGACTAAGTATTGGTTAAAAGTTCTACCAACGATCTTAGCTAATAAAATAAAGGGCAAAACCCCAGGTGGATATTCGACTTTTACATCCCCATACGGCATTGCACCACCCCATATCAAATTGGCATAATGATAGTAAAGTCTTGTATCGCCTATAGGTATAGCGCTCCAATAAGACATAACTAATGCGACGATCACAAGCAAAAAAGCAACTAATATAGCTAATGCCCATTTGCCATAGTCGTGTTGATGCTTTTTTCTATTCATACAGGTGAAGATGATTATGATCTAGCTAAGCGATATAAAGTTTTAAAAAATTCTTTGGAATCTTTAGATGATAATTTGGATTTTCCATATTTGCGATCTGTAAAGATCACCGGTATTTCTTTGATTCTCATGCTATGTGTATATATCAGCCACAAAGTTTCTTCCTGGAAGGCATAACCTCTACTCTTAACATCATTTTTTAAAATATAGTTAATGGCACATACACTATATGCTCTGTAACCTGCAGTAATATCTTTTACGGGTATTCTTAAAACAACCCGTGATAGCATTGTCGCAGCCCAACTTAATGCATGGCGATAGCAGCTCCAACCTACAATCTTACCGCCTTCAATCCGCCTAGAACCGATCACTAAATCAACGCCATTTTCAATTTCTTCTAGCATTTTTGGCAAATCTTTTGGGTCGTGGGATCCATCGGCATCCATTTGGCATATAATGTCATATTTTTTTCTGACAGCCCAGCTAAAACCAGCTAAATATGCCGCGCCAAGACCATTTTTTCGAGTCCGATGCATCACATAAACTATGCCAGGATATTTATTGGCTAGCTCATCGGCTATCTTACCCGTGCCATCTGGAGAGTTGTCGTCCACAATCAATATGTTAAGATATGATACTTTTAGTAGCACTAATTTTTTAACCATATTGTTAATATTTTTTGCTTCGTTGTATGTCGGTAATATTACTAGAGTCTTCATCTGAAACTATTGTACCAGCCAATCAGATTACAGTTTTATATTGTTATAATTGGGCAAAGGATTAGATTGTGAAAAAATATTTGTTATTAATTATGATAATCGCTGTCGCACTAATTAGCTCTGGGCTATATTTAGCAACTCGTAAGCCTAACAAACAGCCATTGACCAATAATAGCCAGGTCAATACACAGACGATAATCGATAAAATGAAACTTGATAATGGACAATTAATTGATGTACGCACCACAGAAGAATACGCCACAAGCCATGCCCAAAATGCAGTAAATGTTCCTATAGCTACAATCCAAAATGGTGATCTATCAAAAATCGATAAAAATAGACCCGTTTACTTATATTGTCGCACCGGTCACAGAGCTGGATTAGTAAAAGCAATATTAGAGCAAGCAGGATACAATAATGTCACAAATATTGGCGGTCTAACAGATTGGCAAAAACAAGGTGGTTTAGTCGTGGTCAGTTGATTTGCCCAATTATCGCTGTGTAATTATGGCCATATTTTTTAGCGCATTTGGGGCAGGTGGTGTACCACATATAGGTCTTTTTTAGCTTATAGTCTTTGCCTTTGGCATACGCCGCTAAATCTTTACGCCATTTACTAGTA
>CAZIHK010000004.1:0-16918 GCA_964539035.1 uncultured Candidatus Saccharibacteria bacterium
CAACAAGAGATTATAGGTTTATTTTATTTCGAAGGCTTAAAGTACGAAGAAATCAGTGATATTTTGCATATGACAACTTCTACCGTAGGAGTAAAGGTTAGTAGAGCACGAAAAGCATTAAAAGATGTTTGCCAAAAGCAAGGAGTAAGTTATGAATAAGCAACCTAAAAAAACCGAAATCGAAAATACAGTAATGACTAAGATCAAAAAACAAGAAGTTAAAATGAAACCCCATTATTACTACACATTACTTAGTGTTGTGGGTATAGGATTTGTTATTTTGGCAAGTTTGGTGGTTGCTTATTCGATGAGTGTTGTAACGTTGTGGCTACGCATACAAGACGCCCCTGGGCCGGCTTATGGCGCAAAGCGTAACTTGTCTAGCATAATTAGCGGATTTCCTTGGTGGGCCTTAATCATGTGCGTTATATTGCTCATAGTATCGATTGTAGTTATCCGCAAAGTAGGTATTTTATATAAAATAAGGCCAACTTATCTAATAACACTGATATTAGCTATTGTAGTTTTGTTGGGCTTTGTTTTTTCGTATACGTCCTTACCGAATACGTTTCATAGTCGTAACCAAAAAAATGCTGTTTGTAGTGTTGATGATGCGAATTGCCCAACACACGGTAACGGCAATATGCGTGGTCGACAATTGAAATAATTTTAATGCATTAGTTGTACTACATATGCTTCATGAAAGGAGGCATATAAATGAAAAAATTATTAATCTTAAGTACGGGAGTCGTTAGCTTAGCAGCCGCTGGTTTAATGATTGCACCTAGTTTTGTGCACGCACAGAGTGGTAACGCAAATATAAATGGTGGCGGCAATGGTGCTGGCATGGGGAATGGTTATCAACAATCTCTAACAACTAAAGCAAAGATTTTGGGCATGACAGAAGATCAGCTGAAAACTCAACTCCAGAGTAAAACCTTGATAGAAATTGCTAAAGATAAAGGCATCAGCGAAGACCAATGGCATGGAAAAATGGAAGTAGCCGCCCAAGCAAGATGGAAGGCTAATGGTTTAACTCAAGCTGAAATAGATGCACGAACGAAGACCATGGAAGAACAACAAGCAAATTGCGACGGCACCGGCAACAGTGGCGGTATGCATCGTGGTAATAGATAAATAATCCAAACTGCTAAATATTAAAAGAGGCTTTAAATAGCCTCTTTTTAAGTTTATTTACCTATGTATTTTAGATTTGATTTATACTAAAAGTAGCTTATTGAGGAACCGTTACATGGATAAAACATTTTTAGCAGTGCTACCGCTGGCTTTAGCTGCGACCATTAGCCCATCTGGCTTGCTATTTGTAATGATGATATTAAGTGGCAAAGACAAGCCAAAAACAAAATCTTTGCAGTTTGTGCTTGGCGCAGCAGCTTTTTTATTTATTTTGGGCCTTATTACATTCCTTACCTTTAAGCCGGCTATTAACGCCACGGCTCATCCATCCGCCACTTCGGCAATAATAGATATTATTTTTGGAGTATTGATTTTAGGTGTAATAGTACATTCGGTTTTTGGTAAAAAGAAGGACAAAACAGACAATAAAAAACACAATATACCGTACATTTTAATTGGCTTTTTGTACATGATTATTAATGTGTCTACTTTGCTGCCCTATGTAGCCGCTTTAAAAATTATTTCTACCAATAAGCTAGGTGTATTTGATGATTTCTGGATGTTTATTGTAGTGCTACTCATAACTATGTTGATGGTTTCGTTCCCTGTAGTAATTACTTATGCATTGCCCAACAGCTCTAAAAAAATACTTGACCCAACTACTAGGTTTTTTAGTAAATACGGTAAAACCATTGCCAACGTTTACTTTTTTGCAATAGCAATTTATCTGATAGCAAAAGGCGTTATCCATTTTTAATATATGAAAATTAAGATTAAAAAGCTAAACAAAGACGCAATTATCCCAAAATACCAAACAAAGCATAGTGTTGGCATGGATTTACATGCTCGTATAGATAAACCAATCACTTTAAAGCCTGGTGAAAGAGCGGTGATTTGGTCGGGTATTTCTGTCGCACTGCCTAGTGGGTACGAAGCACAAATTAGACCTCGAAGTGGACTGGCAGCTAAACATGGAATTTCAATAGTAAATTCACCCGGCACAATTGATGCCGATTACAGGGGCGAAATTGGTGCAATACTAATAAATTTAGGAAAAGAGGACTTTGAAATAAAAAGTGGTGATAGAATCGCTCAAATGGTGATTGCTAAATATGAGCAAGCCGATTTTGTGCAAGTAAAAGAGCTAGACATAACCGAACGTGGTGATGGTCGTCTCGGCTCTACAGGTAAATAGTTCGGATTATTTAAGATGTAATAGTTGCTTTATCTATGATGACTGGATTATTCTTGTGCTTAAGGCTACTAATAAGTAAGGAATAAAAATGAATCCTCAAGACAATAACAATCCGTACGAACCTGGGCAAGACAATAATGTACCAAACATCCAACCACCTGCATTTACGTCACCGCCCGATTCATATACATCACCAATCGCCACACCAACATCCGAACCCTCTAGCCAACCATTGATAAATTTAGGATTTGTTAACAATCTATTTGGTAGCGGGTCAAATACATCCGAGTTTAACGGCATACACTATTTGTTAATGTATGCATTATCTTTGGGTTTTATAACTAGTATGCTATCTAGCTTGGCTTCGTTATTGGAAATTTGTTTCAATTATGTTGGCAGTACTAGTTCGGGTGGGGATAGTTTTTTGAGCGGCTACACCCTTAAGCTTCTAGTTTGGCTGGTAGTTAATCTTATAGTCATAACCCCAATCTATGTATTTTTGTTATTTAAAATTCGCAAAGTCCAGCCAGATACATTACCAACCATGACTCGCAGAGTTCGTAGCTTATTATTTGGAGTTTTTATGACAATACTAGGCTTTGTAATAGTCTTATCGGTAGTTAACACTATTTATTCGCTAGCAGTACAGTTTTTGCCAAAAGAAGGTGAAGACTCAAAAACTGCTTGGTGGGTAGGTACGGCGCAGGCATTAGTAATGACATTGCTACTCGGCGTGACATTTTGGTACCAGCTTAAAAGTTTTCGTGGTAAACAAGGGGTATAAAAGCATGAAATACGAGAAAATTTACGGGTTGATACTTGCTGTTAGTGTGATAAGTATTGTGATTTTCGCCTTAGTCTTACCAATGCGGGGTTTGCGTAAAAATATGCTAGATTCGCAGATTGTTAGGGCACTTAGCACGGTGCAAATTGCCACAGAATCATATATTTCTAAAAAAGGTGAAGTACCAAAAAATGTTAGTGACCTTAATTTTGAAACTGGATCAAAACCAAGTAGCAAAACACTAAAACGCATATCCATAAAAGAAGATGATGGTAGCTACCAGCTATGCGCAACGTTTTATACAGACACTAAAAAAGACATTAATGAGAGCACAAGCAGTACAAGTAACTTGTTAGACATGGCTAAAAGTTATACAAGCAGTTATGACAACTATGGCAATTATGACGTACACGGTGCGGGCAACTACTGTTTTTCGAATATTGATCCATATAGTGCTGATATGCCCACAGATAATTATTATGATTCAAATTATAATAATTTTGGTTCAAGCGTTGACTATTACAACACATCGCTGCTTGCCAGTTCTGATAAAAGTGGCAGAGATACAAAGAGGCTAACCGATATAAAATCGATGCACAGCCAGCTAGAAGCATATTTTGCTCAAAACGGCAGCGGCTACCCAGCTTTAACAGATTTTAATACTGTGAGTTGGCGAGCTATAAACATGAAGGGTCTTGACGACATATCACTGTGTGACCCTAGCGCTTCATCTCAGGTACATTGTGTTTTAGTATCTGCACCGCAATCAAAGGTTTATTCTTACCAAACCTGGGAAGATGATGGTACAACCGTGTGCAAAGCCAAGAATGACCAAGGATGTCCTAAATATACTTTAACGGTGACTTTGGAATCTTCCATAAATGGCTCTAGTACATATGTCAAAAAGAGCTTAAATTAGCTATATAATTAAAGCACGATGATTAAAGCGATTGTTTTTGACTGTTTTGGGGTTTTATACGTTCACCATGGGCGTGATTTTACTTGGCACCATGCCATAAATGCTGAGGGTGAAAACCAAATTAAAGATTTAAACAACCAAGCCGATTACGGACTAATATCTCAAGAAGACTATGTAAAACAAATTGCCGAAATATTGCATGAAGATATTGATGTAATCACGCAAGAGTTCAACAAAGGTTTTAGCCGAAACGAATGGTTAGTTAGCTATATCGAAAGTAATTTAAGCCCAAAATATAAAGTTGGATTGCTTAGCAATATACCTAGAGATTCAATGGACAAGTATTTTACTAAAGAGGAACTAAATAAATATTTTGATGTTACTGTTTTGTCTGGTGAGGCAGGTTTGATAAAGCCTCGGCCTAGTGCTTTTGTAAATATTTGCGATCAATTGGGTATAGACACAAGCGAGACTCTAATGATTGACGATAATATTGAAAATTGCCAGGGCGCAAAAACGGCCGGATTAGAAGCTCTGCATTATGACGGTTTTGCTCACTTGAAACGAAGCTTAGAAGCAATACTAGCCAATACGAACAACTAGTTTTTGGGTCAGACCACAGCGGCGATTAATTTCTGGCTGTCGCATACGCATTTCTGTTGCCAAAATGCCGTTAGGTACATAAAGCCATACAGAGTCTTTGCGAATAGTTATTTTTGGCTTAAACTGGAATAGCTCTTGGCAGTATTCGCGCAATGCCGCGACCTCGGTAGGTTCGTCTAAGTCCTTATTTGCCAGAATATCTTTCAAGCTATCCATATGTACTCTATTATAATGTATAAGATATGCCAGAGTTACCAGAAGTCGAAACAGTAAAAATGGGATTGAAGAGACTATTGCCCGGCCTAGTGGTTACTAATGTCAAGCATGACTGGCCAAAGAGCTTCCCAAATACCAAAGCAGAGGTTGGTGAGTTTTTAATTGGCGCAACTATCATAGATGTGCGCCGTAGAGCCAAAGTATTGATGATAGATCTATCTAGCAAATACAGCTTAGTAATACACTTAAAAATGACAGGACAACTGGTCTTTAGAGGCAAAAATAGTTTTGGGGCAGGTCACCCAACTGATAGTTTAATTGGTAAACTACCAGACAAATCTACGCGTGTAAGTATTACTTTTAAAAATAGCGAAAGGCTATATTTTAATGATCAACGCAAGTTTGGTTGGATGAGATTGATGCCTACGATAGAAATCTCGAACATAGATTTTATGCGCAAAGTTGGGCCAGAACCACTTGAACCAGATTTTAGCGCAAATGATTTTATTAAAAGATTGCATAAACGTAAAAACTCTAAAATAAAAGCTGTGCTTTTAGACCAAACAATTGTTGCGGGTGTTGGTAATATATATGCCGACGAATCGCTATTTGCTGCTAAAATACATCCCTTTAGCCAAGTCAGCGCAATACCACAAAGCCGGTTAAAGATTTTGCACCAAGAATTAAGAGCTGTTTTATTTTTGAGTATTAAAAAAGGTGGCTCGACAGACAGGAACTATGTTGATGCTTTGGGTCGAAGGGGTAGCTATATCGATTTTGCTTTAGTGTTTCGTAAAGAAAATCAGCCTTGCCCAACTTGCGGACATGAGATAATAAAAATAAGGGTTGCTGGCCGTGGTAGCCATATATGTACACACTGCCAAAAATTATATAAAAGGAGCAGAAATTGATTTTAGCATTCATTGGCGATAACGGTCCAGCTCGCGAGCAAGCTGCGGGCGTATTTACCAAGGCTTTTGTTAGTTTGCATGGCTCCACAGCTGTAGATAAATTTAATGGCGACGATCTAGAGAAGCATCAGTTAATTGATGCAATATCTACCAGCCCATTTTTATCAACAAGGCGCCTAGTGATTGTGCGTGATCTTAATAGTTCAAAAACATTAGCCGAAGATATAACCAGTATTTGCGAAAGTGTTTCTGACACAACCGATTTAGTATTAATAGAAAAGCATATTGATAGCCGAGGTAAATACCTTAACAACCTTAAAAAAATTGCTGAGGTAAGGGAATTTACTCACCTTGAGGGTGAAGCGCTGACCGAATGGGTTATTGAGCAAGCAAATAGTTTGGGTGGCAAAATATCATATAAATTAGCCCAGTCGCTAGTGGATCGTGTTGGTACAAACCATCAATTGTTAGTAAGTGAGCTGCAAAAACTAATTTTGTACGATAAAATTATAAGCCAAGAAAACATCGAGTTATTAACTACTTATATTCCGCAGAGCAGCGTTTTTGCTATGTTAGATGCAGCTTTTGATAGCAATACATCAAAAGCTTTAAAACTATATAAAGAACAGCGTGCGCAAGGTATGGAACCTCAGGCGATTTTAGGCATGATCGCGTGGCAGTTAAATATACTGGCGATTGTAAAAACAGCCGGTGATTTGCCTCCAAATGATATTGCCTCACAAGCCAAGATAAGCCCATTTGTAGTTCGTAAAAATCAAAATAATGCCAAGAGAATTACTACTCGCCAGTTAGCTGGGCTTTTAGAACAAGCTATTAAAACCGATATGATGATTAAAACGACTAATGTTAAACCAGATGACGCTTTGCAATCTTTGATAATGGCATTTGCTTAAAAACAAGTACCCAAATAGGGTTATTATGCGATAGACTAAAGCATAATGATTCCTTATGCGGACGTACTAGAGGCTATTAAGTGGCTTGCGGTTCTATATCTTTGCATGTCGATCGGTGTGTTGGCTTTTGTAAAAGCTGGGCAATTAGCGGTCTTAAGATACGCGGTTGGCAAAGCTGTTGGTTTAATTGGCATAGCTGCTATCACGTGGATATTATCTATTGCCAAAATATTACCGTTTTCGGCTACTTCTTCTCTGTTGGTTATTATCCCACTTTTAGTCGTAACAATTTATTTTAGATGGATACAAATATCGTTAGCCTTTAAAAAGCATTGGCGGTCTTTTTTGGCTATAGAAATTGTTTTTATTGGTCTATTTATTGTTGGAGTTTTAGTTAGAGCTGCCAACCCAAGGTTAGAGGGTACAGAAAAAATGATGGATTCCGCGATATTAAGCAATCTGTTAAGGCACGGCAAGGGTGTACCCGTAGATACTTGGTATTCACCGGATAATATAAATTACTACTATTTTGGTCAGTGGATAATTGCTTTGTTGGCTAAGCTGAGCTTTACGACTTTAGCATATGCATATAATTTAGGCTGTGCCACCATAGTTGCATTAAGCGGTAGTGTCATTTTTGCCCTAACGTGGACTCTGACTAAAAAAATAGCTGGTGGGTTTTTGGGTGTATTTTTGGTATTATTTGCCTCAAATTTGCATCCGTTTATCGCACTTATAAGTGGTCAAGACAATTATTTCTTTTTTAACTCCGGGCGTTTCATAGATCAAGTTATTAACGAGTATCCCTTTTACTCGATAACATTGGGTGATTTGCATGGGCACTATTTGAGTTTAATGCTATCGACGGCTTTTTTCGGGTCAATCACTTTATTGGCACTATCAAAAAATATTAAATCTAAGGTACTGTTTAGTGTTGTAGCTGGTGGTTTTGTGGGATTGATGGCTGCTACAAATACTTTTGACGTAATATCTTGCGGCCTTTTATACATGGCGATCCTAGGCTGGGTTGTATCTAAACAAAAGTTAACAATAAAACAGGCAAGCCGTATATTAATAGGCTTTGTTTTGTCATCATTTTTGTTTTTAATTATATTCTTAACGCATTTTAAACCTCCAGTTGGTGGGGTGGGAATATTAATATTTAAAACACCAATTTTGCATATATTTTGGCAATTTGGTGGGGTCATATTTTTAAGTGTTGCTTCTTTTATAATAATCATAAAGAACAAAATGTTATCTAAAAGCAAAACCAACGCTTTAAATATGCAAATAGCTATAATATTTGTTGTTGTTGGCTTATCGTTAATTGTTGCTACAGAGTTTGTCTATTTAAAAGACTTGTTTCATTATCAAAACCCACCGTATGCGAGAGCAAATACAGTATTTAAGCTATGGTATTCGGCTTGGCAAATGCTGGCTATTGCTACAACCGTTTTAGTTTTTGAGGGATTAAAGTTACTTAAAAACAAGTGGCAACGTGGTGTTGGTATATTTATTCTAATTATTATTTTAGTGATACTTTCTTGGGGTACTATTTCTGGTATAAACAGTTTAAAGAATGCTCAGCCAAAAACTATTAATGGCTTAAAATATTTAGAATTAGCAGAAAAAGATAAATTAAATACTATTGATTGGGCTGCTAAAAATATTAGTAATCAACCCACGGTTTTACAAAATTTCGGCGAGGCATACACTCCGCAATCTTGGTTTTCTAGTTATAGCGGTTTGCCCACAATCATGGGTTGGCGAACTCACGAATTAACCTGGAGGTATAGTCAAAAAGCTTGGGCACCAATAACTGCTCGTACAGAAATCATAAAGAGTATTTACGAAGCTAAGAATGCTACTGATTTACAGCAAATCGTAAGAATAAACAGAATAAATTATATATTGATTGGCCCAGAAGAAAGAACCAGCTATGTTATTAACGAGGGGCTGTTTTTGGACTCCTTTGGCACACCGGTGTATACAAACTCGCAATATCAAATATATAGCACCGATTAAAAAGAAATACCTGTTTATTTATTGGATTTTTTAGATAATGGTTTTTTGGCCTTGACTGCAATCTTTTTGGTGTCAGCTTTTTTAAAAGCCTCGTTTAACTGGTTCTTTTTACGGGTAGCTTTGTTTTTGTGAATTATATTTTTTTTAGCGGCGATGTCTATTGCACTTACGGCTTTAGATTGGGCAGGGCCAATTTTATCGGCTTTGCCAGTAGATAAACTTGCGTTAAAGACCTTGATTGCCTCTCGCATAGTTCGTTTAGTTTTAGCATTTCTAGCAGCAGCTTTTGCTGAGACTCGGACACGCTTTTTTGCAGATTTGATAATAGGCATTAACTATTGTTCCTCTAGTAAATTATGACTTATAACATTAATAAAATCATCAATGCCAAAGTATACCGTAAAAATCAAATTTTTGCAAAAGTAACCCTTGCGGTCTCAAACTAATTATGGTAGTGTTTAATCAGTTAATTAAAAAATAAAAGTCAAAAATATGGACAATAACGCAAAAACACAGGCTGTAGAACGATTGCGACAAGCGCAAAACGTATTGATTACTGTTAGTAATGACCCATCAATTGACCAATTGGCGGCAGCAATTGGTTTTGCGCTAATGATGAATAAGCTCAATAAGCACGCAACAGCAGTATTTAGCGGCCAAATACCTTCGACTATTGAATTCTTGCAACCAGAAATCACACTAGAAAAGAACACTGATTCGTTAAGGGACTTTATTATTGCCTTAGATAAATCTAAGGCAGATAAATTGCGCTATAAAGTGGAAGAAAGTGTAGTTAAGATATTTATTACTCCGTACAAAACGTCGTTAAGTAATGCGGACTTGGATTTTAGCCAAGGTGATTTTAATGTAGACGTAGTTATGGCATTAGGTGTTGACCAGCAAGAACATATAGACCAAGCGATAGAAGCCCACGGCCGTATATTGCATGATGCTACTATCATCGGGGTTATGGCTGGAGACCAAAATTTTGATATTGGCGGTATAAACTGGCAAGATCCATCTGCGAGCAGTTTATGCGAGATGTTAGTAAGTATTAGCGAAGCGTTCCAGAGTGGCTTGCTGGATGAACAAATCTCGACAGCGTTTTTAACAGGCATTGTTGCTGAAACCGAAAGATTTAGTAATGATAGAACAACTCCCAAAGTTATGACTATGGCGGCTCAATTAATGGCTGCCGGGGCAAACCAACAATTAATTGTTAATAAGCTAGAAATCCCCCCAGAGTTGCCACCACCCCCAGAACCAGAACCAGAACCAGAGCCGATAGTTAAAAAAACGCCTGTTATTGAAGCACCACCACCCCCAGAACCAGAACCAGAACCAGAACCAGAACCTCAATCATCTGACGAAGGAGTTATTGAATTACATGCCAATACAGAATCTTTGCCTCCACCACCCCCAGAACCTGAATCTACAGAACAGCAGCTAGATAAGATAGAAATAGATAGTCAAGGTACGTTGAGACGTCTAGATGAATTGCAGCAGCCCCCAGAACCAATAGTGGATGAACCCATCAAGCAAACCGTACAACTACCTGAATTATTGCCACAGGAAATCGAAGCAACTCTAACCGAAAAACATAGTGACTATATTAACCAGTCACCACAGATGGGAGGCACTTTAACAGCTAGTGCAGACTCAGAAGACAATGATCCAAGCATCGATCCTTTGGGCGATATACCTCACGCTTCTATACCAGAAGAATTGCCAAACACCTATCCATCAACATCTTCTCCGCTGTTGAGTGTTGAAGATGATGCCGAATCAATTTTGACACAGCAAGTGCCTAGCACTGAGAATGACTTATTGCAACACGATGGTGAATATGACAAAGATAGACTCTTAGGCCCAGAAGTTAGGAGAAACGAGACGTTAGCTGATATTGAAAATTCTGTTGATGAGTTCGAGGGCACTGAAACAGCTCGCAAAGCTGTGGCTGATGCAGTATCAGATTACAATCCAGATCTTCCAGAGCCGACACAGGCCTTAAACGCTATGCCCATGTTTGAATCTGACGACCAAAATACACCACCACCTAGTATGCCTCCACCAGTCGTACCACCGTTCCCAATTCCAGATGAAAATAATTATAATTCAAACTGACTATATAAATTACGTCCGTTGGTCTGTGCTAGATTATTGATATGCATGGCTTAATTTTAGTAGACAAACCACTTAATTGGACAAGTTTTGACGTAGTAGCCAAAATAAGAGGTGTTATTAAGGCCAAAACTGGAGAAAGAGTAAAAGTTGGCCATAGTGGGACATTAGACCCATTAGCTACAGGGCTGTTGGTAGTGGCAATTGGCTCATATACCAAAAAATTGCCTGATTTAATTAAACAAGATAAATCTTATGAAGCAAAAATGTGTCTTGGCAAGACTTCAAATACCGGTGATGCTGAGGGCGAATTAACCGAAATATCAAATGTTAAACCAAGCAAACCGCAGATTTTACATACTATAGCCAAATTTGTAGGTGACATTACACAAGTGCCCCCAAGATTTAGTGCAAAAAAAATCAATGGCCGTAGGGCTTATGATTTAGCTAGAGCTGGCCAACAATTTAAGATTGAACCTCGAGCAGTTAGGGTACAGTCCATAGCATTAAAGGCGTATAATTACCCAATATTAAGATTAGAAACAGTTGTATCAAGTGGGACTTACATTAGGTCTTTGTCGGAAGATATTGGTAATGAACTTGGCTGTGGAGCTTATATACAAGCGTTAAGGCGTACTAAAATCGGAAAGTTCAAAGTTGACGATGCAATACAACTGGATAATATTAATTATGCAAAACTTAGCGAGCACGTTTTAACCCTTGATAAATGAGCACTATTCTGATACAATCGCCTAGCATATGATTTCAACTGTCAAAAAACAGGATCTTATAAAGACATATCAGGCTTCAAAAACTGATACTGGTTCACCAGAGGTCCAGGTTAGCATCATGACAGCTCGGATTGATGAGATTACCGAGCATTTAAAAGTCAATAAACACGACTTTATGGCTAGACGTGGCCTACTTCAATTGGTTGGTAAAAGACGGCGCCAGCTCAAGTATTTAGCTGACCAAGACCCAAAGGCTTATCTGGGATTGATAAAAAAGCTTGGCCTTAGGCGCTAAAAATTCATTTTTGTTTAATAATTAAATATTAAATTTAAGAGTAGTATAATTATAATACAACTAATATCAAGGTGGTGGAGCACAGTTATACAGCCTATAAGGCGTATATCTGAACCCTGTCACCTTGGCAAATAGAAAGGAAACTGTTTTTTTATGGGACACACAATTAACCCATTTGGTAAAGATATTATTAAAGTCGAGACTAAATTTTGTGGCCGTGCTTTAAGTATGGAGGTTGGCCGTGTAGGATTCAGGTCAACATCTTCAGTTTTAGTCAAATATGGTGAAACGGTCATATTGGCAACCGCTATGGTTGGTCAAAATGAGTTAACCGGTTTTGATTATTTTCCGCTTAGTATCGATTACGAAGAAAAAATGTATGCAGCTGGCAAAATAAGCGGTAGTCGGTTTATCAAAAGGGAGGGTAGACCAAGCGATGATGCAATCTTGATAGGTCGTATTATTGATCGTCCAATTCGTCCGCTATGGCCAAAAGGCTATCGTCACGAAGTTCAAGGTGTAGCCACTGTTTTAAGTATGGATCCAACTTTTAGGCCAGATATGATAGCTATGCTTGCTGTCAGCACAGCATTTATGCTAACTGGCGCACCGTTTGATGGCCCAGTAGCGGGCTTAAGAGTATCTTTGGTCGATGGAGTTTATAAAGCTTTCTTGCCTTTGTCAGAAATCGCCACTAACAAACTAGATCTTGTTGTAGCTGGTACCAAAGATAAAATTATAATGGTCGAAGCTGGTGCTAACGAAGTTAGCGAACAAGAAGTTGTGGGAGCTCTAGAATATGCCCTTAAAGAAATTCAGCCAGCAATTAAATTACAGCAAGAACTAATGAAAAAACTGGCTGTAGAACCACTTGAATATAAGTTGAGCCTGCCAAGTGAAGACATCCAGACTGACGTTGATAAATGGCTGAAAGGCAAAATGGGTAAAGATATCCGCACAAACTACCCCGATAGACATCTTAAGATGCACGATATTAGACTGGCATTATTAGAACATTTTGAACTTAAATTAGGCGCCGAAGAGTTTGAAAAGGCTAGGCACGAATACGAAGATGCATTTGCGTCTGTAGCTAACAGAGACGTCAGAGAAGGCATTGTCAAAGAAGGCTTAAGGCCAGATGGTCGCAAGCTAACCGAAATCCGCCCCTTAAGCAGTGAGGTTGGCCTATTGCCAAGAGCTCACGGATCAAGTTTATTCACCAGGGGTATGACCCAGGCATTAAATATTGTGACGCTTGCGCCACTTAGCTTTGCTCAGATGATAGACACCATGGAAAAAGAAGGCGAAAAACGCTTTTTACATCACTACAATGCACCAGGTTACACAATTGGCGAAGTGCGTCGATTGGGCAGCCCAGGGCGCCGAGAAATCGGCCATGGCGCATTAGCCGAAAGAGCTTTGTCGTCTGTTATCCCTGATGAAGAAGTGTTCCCATACACAATCCGTAGTGTTACAGAGATTATGAGCCAACATGGCAGTACATCAATGGCGGCAACTTGTTCTAGCTGTTTAGCCCTGATGGATGCCGGTGTGCCACTAAAAAGGCCGATAAGTGGTATAGCTATGGGTTTGATGATGGATGGCGATAAACCAGTAATAATGAGCGATATTGCTGATGCCGAGGATTTTGCTGGTGATATGGACTTTAAAGTGGCTGGTACTAGCAAAGGCATAACAGCAATACAGATGGACATGAAGGTTCATGGTTTGCCGATAAGCGTGATGTCAAAAGTCTTAGACCAAGCTAAACCAGGCAGGGCATTTATATTAGAATCTATGCTAAAAACTTTGTCAGAGCCACGCAAAGAGATGAGCCCATATGCACCAAGAGTAGAGACTATTAAGATTAATCCAGATAAAATTCGCGATGTTATTGGCAAGGGTGGCGAGACTATTAATAAGATTATTGCCGAAACAGGCGCTGATATTGACATTAAAGATGATGGTTTGGTTTATATAGCTTCACCAGACAAAAAGTCTATAGATGCCACACGGGAGTGGATTGAAATGCTAACTGCCGAACCAGAGGTTGGCCATATTTACGAAAATTGCAAAGTCGTAAAAATGATGGACTTTGGTATCTTTGTAGAAATTATGCCTGGCACCGAGGGATTGGTGCATGTTAGTGAAATGGCTGCCGAACGCACTGGGCACCCAGGTGATCTGGTAAAAGAAGGTGATTTAGTAACCGTTAAACTAGTGGCTGTCGATGATCGTGGCCGGTTAGTTCTTTCAATGAGACAAGCCACCCAAAAAAGTTAAATAATAAATTATTTAGACCATGAGTAAGGATAAACAAGCAAAGCTCGATGCAATTAAGGCAGATATTATAAAAAATAATGTCTGCCCCGAACTGGCAGATAGCGCCACTAATTTAGTTTTTGGTGATGGCAATCCAAACGCTGATATAGTTTTTATTGGCGAAGCACCAGGCAAAAATGAGGACGAGCAAGGTTTACCTTTCGTTGGTGCTGCAGGCAAGTTTTTGCAAGAAATGCTTGCTGGCATTAATTTAAAAAGAGAGCAGGTATATATCACAAATATAGTTAAATATAGACCACCCAACAATCGTGATCCAGAGCCAGAAGAAAAACAGGTTTTTTTACCCTATTTAGAACGCCAGCTTAAAGTCATTGAACCATTAGTAATTGTGACTTTAGGCAGGCATTCTATGGAATGTTTTTTGCCAGGTCAAATGATAAGTAAAATCCATGGTCAGCCTAAGCGAGTAAAAGGACGAGTCTATTTGCCTCTTTTGCATCCGGCTGCAGCATTATATAACGGAGGTATGAGGCAGGCGTTAATTGATGACTTTGCCAGTATCCCG
Organism: uncultured Candidatus Saccharibacteria bacterium; assembly: GCA_964539035.1. Taxonomy (GTDB): domain Bacteria; phylum Patescibacteriota; class Saccharimonadia; order Saccharimonadales; family CAIOMD01; genus CAZIHK01. The sequence continues at coordinate 14,700 of CAZIHK010000004.1, forward strand.
CAAATTTTAAAACTAGTTAGAGAAGGAAAATAAAGGAAATATTAAATATGACAGAACAAACTAAACTACCAAATAATCAAAACAATCAAAGACCTGTTAATGGCCGAGATAGTGTTGCAGTACGCACTGTGTCTAGGGGTGCAGCAATACGAGCCCAAAAACGTAACGCCGAAATGGCCAATAAAATAACTAACGAATATCTAGATGCTTCGGCTACCAAACTAGAGCGCCGAGCCAATATTATCGATGATACCCCAAGGCTTAAATTTATTGGCATGGGCGGTATGGACGGCGGTGGCTCAAAAAACATGATGATCTTAGAGTATCTTAATGATGTACTTATAATTGACAGCGGTAATGACCTAGGTGTTGATTTACCGGGTATCAATTACGGTATAGCTGATACAAGTTACCTAGAATCTATAAAACATAAGGTGCGAGGATATGTGATAAGTCATGGTCACCTAGATCATATTGGTGGTTTGCCACATATTTTGCCTAAAGTTCCAGCACCAGTTTATGGCAGCAAATTCACTATAGGCAGAGTAGAAGAAACCTTTGAAAATTTTGGCTTGCCTATGCCAGATGGTTTTGAGCTAAAAACCATAATGATGAACGAAAACACTCATGAACGGCTTAAAATTGGCAACTTTTTTGTAGAACTTGTTAAGGTCACCCATTCGATACCGGGTTCTACTAGTGTAATTATTGATACTCCAGTCGGCCGCGTAGTTAATACTGGCGACTTTAGGTTTGACCCGAATCCGCTTGATCACGAACGTACTGACATGGATCGCTTAAAACAACTTGGTGACGAGGGTGTTCTGTTGTTGCTTTCAGAAAGTACTACCACCGAACGTATGGGTCGCACCCCAAGCGAAAGCACAATCGAGCCCAGTTTTATTGATTTGTTAGACCGTGCTTCAGGGCGGGTTTTCGTGGCAATTTTCTCTACCAATATTAATCGTATACAAATGATTATTAATGCTGCAGTTCATCATGGTCGTAAAATTGCCTTAGATGGCCGGAGTATGATGAGCACGCTCGAAATGGCAGTAAGACATGGGTTTGTTAAGGTGCCCAAAGGTACATTCATCCCGATTGCTAGCGCAAATAATTTACCCGATAACAAAGTTGTAGTAGTTTGTACTGGTGGCCAAGGCGAGCCAAGCTCGGCGTTAATGCGTATGAGTGCTGGCGATCATCGCCATATTAAGATGAAACCCCAAGATACAGTTATTCTAAGCTCTACACCTATACCCGAAACCGGCAATGATGCGCTAATTGGCGATATGGTGGATGATTTGATACGTAAACATGTGCATGTATTCCAGCACACTACTCATATTTTGGATGGTATTGGTCCATTGCATGTTTCTGGCCACGCTTCTACAGACGAGTACAGGGACATGATTAATATGATAAAACCGAAGTTTTTTGTACCAATTTATGGTTCGTTTCGTTCTAAACAGCGTCACATAGAGCTAGCTGTAGAAGAAGGGGTACCGCGTAATAATACCTACAATGTCGAAAATGGCGATGTACTTGCTTTTACCGGTGATAAAATGGAACATATTGGCCAAGTACCACACGGCACAGTATTAGTCGACCAAACAGGGTCCATAGTTAGTAACGTGGTTATTAAAGATAGAATAATGATGGCTCAAGATGGATTGGTAACTGTGGTGTTGACAGTGGATCGCAAAACTGGCATATGCATCACTAGCCCAGATATAATAAGCCGGGGCTTTATTTATATGCGTGACAATGAAGATTTGATGTCTGAACTCAGAGTTGAACTAAAAAGAGCTGTCCAGCAACGCTTTAAAAGGATTGATCTTGACCGCTTTAAACAGGAGATTAAAGAGCATGTTACTCACTTTTTATACGAAAAAACACAGCGTTCGCCAATTGTTATACCAGTTATTAACGTAATCGGTGGTAAAGTACCGATGACAGTTACAACATCATCACAAAATGGCAAAACACCAGAAGATATTGCCAAAGAGCAGGCGGTAGCTCAGGCAAGGCGATTTGCTCAACTTAGGCAACAGCTACTTGGCCAAGACGCTCGTGTAGTAACTACTGACTAACTGTGGCATGTTAAACTGGTTGTAGTAATCTAATACAAAAAACAGTGAACAAACTCACGGATAAACAAATCCAACAAAAACTTCAGGAAGGCCGCAACTACAAACGGCTATACTTTGAGCTCAAAG
>CAZIHK010000005.1:0-3532 GCA_964539035.1 uncultured Candidatus Saccharibacteria bacterium
GCTGAATCTAGTTAACAATGAGCATCTTTATTTAATAAATATAATAATTAAGGCCCGCGATAATGTTATAAAAGCCCAATATTTAGCTGAAAATGATCTTAAAAATTATAAACAGCTATTAAAGGCATTTGACCCGCAGAGTATCTTAAAAAGAGGCTACGCGATTCTCAGCACTTCAGGTAAAATAATCAAATCTGCCAAAAGCATTAAACAAGATCAACAATTAGATATTACAATTTATGATGCAAAATTAGGTGTGACCATAAATAAGATAGAATTAACTAAAGGGGTATAAAATGACGTCTATTAATTATCAAAAAACCAAACTACAGCTAGATGAGCTTTTGAGTAGATTCGAGGCTGATGACATAACTATAGAAGAAGCAATAGATAATTACAAAAAAGCTCAAGTGCTAATAAGCAAACTAGAGTCATACTTATCCGAAACAAAGTCGAAAATTATTAAAACAACAAAACGAAGCAACTAGTAATAAATGATAATAATACTTATTATTTTATTACTAGGTTGTTTTGCATATGTTACGTTTTTTGGTGCACCATATCTGCCTACTCTAAAGAATCAAAAAAAAACTGCTCTAGATATGCTTGATCTGAAACCCGGGCAATTAATTTTTGAACCAGGTTGCGGAGATGGGAGAGTGCTTTTGGCAGCAGCAAAAAGAGGCATAAAAGGTATTGGCTATGAGCTTAACCCAATTATGTATCTTGTTGCAATATTCGTTACTTGGCGGTATAGAAAATTAACTAAAATCAGATTTGGTAACTACTGGAAGGCTCAATGGCCAAAAGCAGATGGCATATATATTTTTTTACTCCAAAAATATATGTCAAAAATGCATAAAAAAATTATTCAATCAAAGCTAACGAATGTCAAGGTGGTATCATATGCATTTAAAATTCCTAACAAAAAAGTAAACCAAAAAAACGGGGCGTTATTTTTGTATAAGTACTAACACTATTGCATACAAAAGCACAAACAATTAACATAAGAGCAATGCCACCAAATAATCAATACTTTAACCAGCCAGTATCTGCTCCACCGAATCCAATGATGCAGCAATTACCACCTCAAAAAAAAGAGCATAATTGGGCCATAATAGTATTGATAGCACTCTTAGGCTTGTTGCTTATTTCTGCTCTAGGTTTTGGATATTGGGCGTTTTCTAGCAGGCAAGATTATAAAAATAACAGCGACCAAAAGGCTACGGCTGCAGTTAAAAAAGCCAATGTCGAGCAGAAGAAAACGCTAGAAGCCTCATTTGAAGAACGAGAGAAATCACCATACAAAAGTTATATGACAGCTGTGCAATATGCCTCTGTTAAGATTGTTTATTCTAAAATGTGGAGTTCTTATTTTATTGAACAAACAGCAGGTAGTGGAATATTGATTAATGGCTACATGTATCCGGACTTTGTACCTGATATTGGCACAAATGATAAAACCAATTATTATTTAAGATTTCAGGTAATAGATACCCAGTATAACGCCGAAATAAGTAGATATGCGTCAAACATCAAATCAGGCAAGGTAACATCGACACCATTTGTACCTTCGCAAGTTCAGGGGGCGTTAGTAGGGGTTAGACTGGACGGATTGATCGAATCGAAAAAAGCAGGATCGATGGTTATATTGCCACTAAGAGATAAAACTATTAAAATTTGGACAGAAAATCAATCAGCACTAAGTGATTTTAATAACGTTATACTAAAAAATCTTACCTACACACCGTAAAAGTACGATTAAAGAATAGAACAAGTTAAAAATCACACTGCATTAATTTAGTGTTATAATTGATACAATCAAGGTGACGCAAAGAAACAGAGGTTAATTTGGCAAAAAGTACAATAAACAATGCCAATAGTACGAGGCGCTTACTGCCGTTAATGCTAGACTTGCAATCTCACTTTTTACAGATTACAGCGTTAGCAGATAATAAAGACATTACAGAGCATTCTTTAAAAGAGATTAAATCGCTTAGTAAGCATGCCTTGATGACTCTAGATTACGCATTATTTGCGATAGATGCCTTGCAAACAGAAATGCCATTTACAACATTATCTGCTGCAGCTGCAGCCCAAGATGTAGTAGCTAACTTAAAGCAATTAGCAAATATATACGGTGTTGAGATACAGCTTGATATTACTAAAAAGCTAGATCCTGTTTATACAAACCAAGCGGCTATCAAGGGTGCTTTGTACGGTTTAGCAACCAGCCTCATAACAAGTCATCAGCCAACTGGTAAAAAAGTAAAACTCATTGTTGCAGCCCAAGAGACTGCACCAAACATACAGCGTCTTGGTATATATTCCCCAGATATCCAAATAAACCCGTCTTCAATAAAATTAGCCAGAAGTTTAGCAGGCTCTGCTAGGGCTATCGCCCCCACAGAAACATTTAACTCTGGCCTCGGCTTGCTTGTATCCGACCAGCTTACCCAAGCATTGGGCTGTGGATTGCGCAGATTCTCTCATCGCGGTCAAAAAGGTATTGGTTTTTATATACCTCAGTCTGCACAGCTAAGTTTAATCTGAAAATTTTTATGTACGTACTAATAATAGAGCCAGATCATATTTTGGCAAAAGAGTATAAAAGAGCATTTAATGAAGCTGGTATTGATACTAAATTATGTGCAAGTGCCCAAGACGCCATAATGTCGATTGATGAAAAAATGCCAGATGCGGTAGTCGTTGAGTTACAGCTAACTGGTCATAGCGGAATAGAATTTTTACATGAGTTTAGAAGCTACGAAGATTGGGCTTCTATACCTGTATTCGTACATAGCAAGATACCAGAATATGCTATTGGTGCAGATTCAAATACCTGGAAATCTTTCGGGGTAGTGCGTTATTTTTACAAACCAAATACAACGACAAAGCAATTAATTGGCGCCATTAAAGGCCAGCTGAGCTAAGTGCTAAACACGCCAAAACATACTCAGGCTATAGTTTTATCGCGGATTAATTATGCCGAGTGTGATCGAATTTTAAGATTGCTTACTAAGAATTATGGAAAGCTAAGCGTTTTAGCAAAAGGCGCACGCAAAGAGCGTAGCAAGCTTTCTGGTGGCATAGAACTGTTCAATGTAAATGAGATTGGTTTTATACAAGGTAGGGGTGAAATATCTACCCTAGTAAGCTCGCGACTGATCAGCCACTATGACCAATTTATCGATAACCTAGAAAAGGTAGATTTTGCTTACAAGTGTCTTAAAACGATAGACAAGATAACAGAAAGCACAACAAGTGAAAAATATTTTGATGTAGTTAACGAACTACTAAAAAATTTAAACCAAAAAGATATATCGTTACCCATCACTAGTTGTTGGTGGTATGTGAATCTTTCATATGTAACAGGGCATGCCATAAATACAGATTTATTGATTGGGGGTAAGCCATTTGCAGATAACTCACACTATTCTTTTAATCTAGATAGGGGCAGTTTTGTGCAAGACGATAATGGTTTATATAGTTCAAACCACATTAAGTTTTTAAAGATAGCACTATCTAATAA
>CAZIHK010000006.1:0-13382 GCA_964539035.1 uncultured Candidatus Saccharibacteria bacterium
TCAGATGTGTATAAGAGACAGCTGCTAAATAAGTTCTAACAGTAAATGTACCAGTGGTATATTTTGTAGCTGTCTCTGACAAATAGCCCAAATCTGTAGTACCACCGTTTACCAAAACTTCTATAAAAGGATCTGTGGTGGTGGTATAGCCACCATAGGCTTGGTAGCTAGCACTGCTGGTATTGCCCACTGTTAAATCACCTAAACTTGCCCTAGCACTATAGCTAGCCGAGCTAGCATCGTTTAGGCCGCCGGCACCCATAAAAACTTCGTCTACCCCATAGTTTGATGATTTATAAGTAGGGGCTGCCTGGGCTAAGTTAGCAATAACTATTGGCGCGCAAATAACACCCAAGATAATCGATATAGCAACAAGCCGCTTGATTGTTTGTTTCGTCTTACCCATGTCTTAATTGTATATTGTAGAGCTTTAACACCATTTTTTGCAAACTGGTAGCGCTTTGGTTGGCCAATGTTAGCCAATGTAGTATAGTAAAATCAATTAGTTAGCGCTTATGCTAATAGATGATTTATGGAAAATAACCAAAATACATTTGACCCAAACGATAACTCTTTAGAGAGTGCAGAAACAGTACCAAATAAGGCATCTGTTATAACACCTTTGGGTGGTGGTGGCGAAAGTCTTGATATGGGCCAAACACCCGCGAGCGGCTTAAATCAAGATGAAGAACCACATAATAAACCCAAAAGATCATTATCCCAAAGAGTTCAGGGCCTAGTTGGGCATTTTAATATATACTTGCTACTTTTTGTTTTAATACTACTTTTGGCTGGTATTGCTACTTTTGCCAGCTTTAGGGCTAGCAAAAATGCGGCTAACCAAAGCAATATTGGTGGCCAAACACTAACTGCAGATGATTTAAAAAATCTTAAAAATAATGATACCCAAGTTGGCGATGCCAAACAAACCCTTACCATTGCCTCTAACGCTGTTTTTAACGGCAAGGTTTTAGTGCGAGATAGTTTAGATGTTGCCGGCACCATAAGGGTCGGCGGTGCATTGAGCTTGCCGGGTATAACCGTATCTGGTACTAGTGCCTTCGAAAACGTACAAATTGGCAATAATCTATCGATTGCTGGCAATACCGCCGTGCAAGGTACACTGACTGTGCAAAAAAGCCTTTCTGTCGGTGGCGGGGCATCTTTTGCCGGTACGGTTTCTGCACCCACAATAAGTGTTGACCAATTAATATTGAGCCAGAACTTGCAGATTAACCGCCATATAGAAACTGGCGGAGGCACTCCTGGCGTAACATCGTTAATATCTGGCAATTATGCCTCTATTAATGGCAGTGATACAGCTGGCACAGTTACTATAAAATTTGGTGCTGGCGGGGGCAAAATAGCCAGAATTAATTTTACAAATCGTTTTAATCAAACGCCTCATGTGGTTATATCGGTAGTTGGTAGCCAGTGTGCCAACGGTGGTTATTACCTAGATGACATTACAACTAGCAGCTTTACCATGGGCATTATTACTGCACCTGGTGGTGGTAGCTCGTGTTCGTTCAATTATATTGCGATGGATTAGACGTCTAAAAATACTACGACGTCATCTGATTTAACCTGCATAATACCGCGGGTTATTTTTATAACTTCATCCTGTATGTTTGTTGACCTAATAGTTAAATCGCATGCGTTAAGCAAGGTCATAAAATTATGGTGCCCGGCCAATACATCAAATGGGCCAGTATCATTAATAGCCGAGACACTCTCTATATTACCCTCAAAATAAACTTTAAAAGGCGAGTAAACCTTTAGGTGGAACTTGTCACCAATTTTATGGGCTACTGCCTTTGGTTTTAGCTGCTTTTTAGCCATAGACCCTTTGACCTCCTCAGATGTGAACCATAATAAAATTCATGGTACAAGGTCGCAGAGCGCACTTCAGTGAGTCGTATTTTAATACGTCGTACGAGGAGAACAGCGAGAACACGTTAATATGTGTTTTATTATGGTTCATTACACGACTATTTCTTCGATGCCCTTAAGCATCTCATCCCTTGTAAAATATTCACCTGGTACGCCATTTAACTTTTCAGTTACAAACATGTACTGGGTAAAGTATTGAATTAATTTTTTAGCCTTGGCATATTGAGCCCTATCCACCGGGCTTAGCTCGTTTTCGCCAATAATTGCGATAATACCCTTTAATTGTTCGTATTTTTGCAAAATAGATTGTACCTGAACGCTTAAAATATAATGCCTATCACCAACAATATCTGGCGATAACAAGCTCGAAGTTGTTAAGCTTAAATCGACTGCCGGGCGAATACCTTGCTCGGCAACCTTGCGGCTTAAAACAATTATGCTATCAAGCTCGTGCTGGATAACTTGCACAGCTGGGTCGCTAAGATCATCTGCCGGCACATAAATTGTTTGCACACTGGTAATAGAGCCGTTTTCGTTTGAGCTTAAACGGTCTTGTAACACTTTAACATCAGAAAAAATTGTAGGCTGGTAACCACCCTCGTTAGGGATTTGATCCATAATTGTAGCTAGCTCGTTTTTAGCTTGTACAAAACGATACATATTATCTGCAAAAAACAAGATGTCTTTACCTTCTTCGTCCCTAAAATATTCGGCCAGTGCGACTGCTGCAATACCAATTAGGCTGCGTTGGGCAGGGTTCTCGTTCATCTGGCCAAAGAACATACAGGTATTTTTTAATAAATCATAATCTTGCAAAGTTTCGTAAAGTTCGTGGCCTTCACGAACGCGCTCGCCAATGCCAGCAAAAAAGGACAAACCTTCGCCACTTTTGGCAATATTATGGATAAGTTCCATTGTAAGAACAGTTTTACCAACACCTGCACCACCGATAACACCAATTTTTCGACCCTTTACAAATGGGGTAAAGAAATCTATAACCTTTACACCAGTTTCTAAGATTTCTGGCTTGCCAGCTAAATAGCCCGTACTTTTAGTACCAAGTTTTAGTATATTTTTACGAGGATTATCTTCGGGGATTTCGGGTTTGCCATCAATTACTGTCCCTAAGGCATCAAAAATACGGCCAATCGTGGCTTCGCCTACTGGTATTTCTATACCCTTGCCTGTAGTTTGTACGGTCATGGCTTTTTGGATTTTTTTACTAGAGCGCAAATTTATACAAATTGCCGTGGTATCATCTTTAAGCGATTCGACCATCAGGGGGCTTTTTTGCTCATTTTGTACCTGTAAAACCTCGCCAATATCAGGCATATCGTTAGCAAACTCTACACGTATGATAAGATCTTTGACTGCTACAACTGTGCCTAAACTCATGCGTGCGAAGCCTTTCTGAGCCCGTTAATAATCTCTTTAAGACGCTCATCTTTAATTGCCCTTTTAGCCCTGTTAAATGCAAATTTTAGCTCGTCAACCGAATCGGTTGCCTTACGATGAGCGGCGCTCATAGCCCTAAAACGGCTAGCATACTGTGCTAATTTGGATTCTAGTATTACCTGGCTTAGAGCAATGTTCATCATCGAACGTTCTAGGTGGTCAACTACAGCAAAATTGCTTGGTTCAAAAATATATGTTTCTTCGTTGATAATCTCTGTAGATTGTGTGACATCCTTGCCTTGTTCTTCTACGGCGCTACTTAAAGATATCCTTTTAACATCTTGAACCATGAGTGAAACATAAGTCTGATAAAACACTAGAGTTGATTTATAATTTTGAACCTCTTTAACGATAGGTGAAACGTTAATATTTTGGTCTTTTGCCGGTAATTTAAAGTATTTTATGAAGCTGACCCCCCTTTGGGCTAGTTGCACGGCGCCGTGATGACCTATAACAATAATATCGTTCTTTTCTTTGTCGTAATTTTCTAGCATCCAGTGGATAAGTTTTTGGTCGATATCACCACTGAATCCACCCTCGGCAGTAATAACTATAAACAATTCTTTGTTGACAACTTCTTCGTCCCAATTATGACGACCAAAGGCAAATGGTGTACCTGCCCTGATTTGAGTATACATTTGCCATAATCTATCAAAAAAGTTTTGGCTTTGCATTACTTGGTTTTTAATCTGGGCAATGCGCATGCTAGCTATGCCCTCGAACACATTTGTAAGATCAGCAAGAGTAGTCATGCCCTCGGCTTCACGTTGGATTTCTAATGGCCGTTTCATCTCTTAATCTCCATCAGGCTTTTGGCTTTTAGCTCGGTCTTAACAGCATCATAATTAGAGTCATCATCTTTAACTTTGGTGGAATATTCGGATGCAATTTCTCTTAAGGCTTGCATGTCTAGCATTTCGCCCTCGGCTAAGTCTAGTACTATCTCAAACATTAATTGCTGCGCCATTGAATTAAACGTTTCGGTAGGTTTTTGGCAGATTAATTCGTGGATTCGCTTACCGGCAGCAAGATCATTTTTGGCCTCTAAGGCTAGCTCTGAGCCAAAACGAGAATATTCGGCAGCCTGGCGATAAGAGGCTAGAGTTTTCATTACCCTAGCTACAATCTCTTTTTGGCGTTTATTGTGGCCAACACCACCAACACGAGTAACACTAAGACCAATATTTAAAGCTGGCCTGATACCATCACGGAATATATCCATATCCATAATCCACTGGCCATCTGTAATAGACATAATATTTGTAGGTAAATAAGCAGTAATGTCACCACCAGAGGCAAGTACCATTGGCAAAGCTGTAAGGGTTTTGCTATTTCGAGCCAACCTGCCTGCGCGTTCTAAGAGGCTTGAATGCGCATAAAACATATCGCCAGGATACGAATCGCGACCTGGACTAACACCCGCCAAAAGCGATATTTCACGGTAGGTCATTGCATGGCTAGTTAAATCATCATAAATAATAATTGAATCTTGGTTTAGTTCTTGCCAAAAATATTCGGCCATAGCACAACCTACATATGGAGCCAGATAGCTCATCACTAAAGATTCAAACAAGGTAGAAACTATCACAATTGTATTTTCCATAGCCCCTGTTTCGTCTAAACGGGCTAATAGCATATCTACATCAGCGCGCCGTTTAGCGATTAGCACATAAATTACCGTTGCACCGGTACCTTTTTGGTGTATAGCTAATTGAGTCATTAGTGTGCTTTTACCCGATTTGCTGTCACCTAAAATTGCCATACGTTGGCCCTTTACGATTGGGAACATACTATCGACAACTGTAACCCCGGTCTCTAGAGAATCTGTTAGCTGCTGGCGCTGATAAATCGGCGGAGCTTCATTAAATACCGTCCAAGTTGCATCTGCTGCAATTGGACCTTTGCCGTCTAATGGGTCACCCGTTACCGTAACTACTCGCCCAATAAAGTCTTTGCCAACTTTTGACACTAATTCGTCATGTTGTACTACCAACGTCGCACCAATATGCAAAGTTGTTTCGCCAAGATGTAACACCTCTACGTGGTCTTCGTAGATATAATGTACCAAACCCTTAGAGCCATCCTCGAAAAGTACCAATGCATGCTGATTAACAGGGTGCAAGCCCTTAACTTTAACAAGATACTTATTTACGGCAATAACTTCGCCGATTGGGTGACCTTGCTCGAGAAGAAAATCAAAATGCTTATTACTCATGATTTGCTCACGGTTGCAAAGCCTCTATTAATTTATCTTTGTTCTTATATAAATGTTTTCTTAAACTAAAATCAAAAGCTTTATTTGGTGTACGCAATACTATGCCAGCGGCTATAGTTGGTTGCAGACCAATCTGGATAAATATCTTGGGGTTAACTTCTTTGCGAAGCCACATAACTAACTTTTGTAGAACATCTCTGGAGGGATCTGCTGGGAAGCTAATGTGCACAGTAGGGGCAGTATGTTTTAGATCTTCTAACTGAAGGAGTAATTTATCACAGGCCATAGGATCTCGGAGATCAGATTGATTCTCAATAGCTAAAGCTCGCAAACTATCGGATATTGGCGGATACTTGACAGGGTCATCGTGACGCATAATGCTTTGCATCACACTGTCATTAAATTTGCGCAGCTCCCTGTGTACATGCGTAATGTCCTGCTTGCTAGATAAATTATTTGGGATATTTAAATCCATGCTAATTTAAATTCGCCTTTCTGCTGTATTGTGCCGTACTCGCCGACAAAAAAGTGGTATTGATTTAGATTCATGACCCACTCTTAATATCCTCAATAATATCTTGCTTGTTTTCTTCTAAATATTGGAATATGTAATCAAGTTGCGAGGTTAAATCTATTTCGTTACCGATAGCCGCCAAGATGTAGTGATTAATAATATCTGCCATATTCTTTTCGAAATGAGCTAGTACCCTAGCCTTTTCGGCAGCGGCTTCATCGTTCATTTGCTTTTCTAATACAATTCGCTGTTGTTCTATAACGGCTTGAGTTTTTTGGATAGTATCCAGAGCCAAGTCTTTAGCATTAGAAATTGATTCTTCGTATTTGGAAAACTCTTCTTGCAAGACCCTTTTAATTTCATCCTTCATATAATCGTTTAACTGGCTGGTTGTTAAACGCAAATCTTGTTGCAAAAACATGGCGTTTTCGCCAATTATCTTTTCGAAATGCAAGCGACCTCGGTTACGAAGTTCTTCACGGAATTCGTCGTTAAAAATCCTTTCGGCTTCTTTTTCGGCAGTATCTGCTAAACGTTTACCGGTCTGTCTATCTCTGTCAACCTTTTTACCCTTTAAAACAAACCAAGAAATGGCCGAAACCAGCAAAATCAAGCATCCGATTATCAGTGCCAATTGCCAAGCTTCCATTAAAATGCCACCCCCTTTTATTTATTTAAAGCTTTAGAAGTAAGTATACCCCAAAAACACCACTCAGGAAAACCATTAAGCCAATTAATACTACCTGGAATAAACCCCTGATGATCGATTTTTTACTAAGCGGGTTCCTGCCGACCGCGATTAAACTGCTGCGTACAGCACTATAAATCAAACTACCTGCAATTATTGACGTTATTATTAGTACCACTAGGCTAATGTAGACCCTAATAGCCGGTACTGCTTTACCAGCAATTAATTCGCTAGCCCGACGCAAAGCATCCGGTAAGTTATTATCTAGTTTTAACCTAGGATTCTTGCCAATACTAATATCGACTAATATATGACCCAGGCGTAGCTGACGCTGTTTGCCACCAGATTCTTTAACACTTGCCGTTGCTATCACCTGGCTACTATCTGTCGCCTTAAAGGATTCTAAAGCTTTACCAACGACTATAGCATCATCTTCACCAGACTTCATGCCTATACCACTTACTGATGAAACTGTTACAAAATCACCCTGGTTAATATCGCCTTTTTGGTCGCTAACTAGCACTATAAAACGCCCACCCGTAGCAACATAAACCTTTTCGTTATCACGACCGAGTAGCACTGCCGAATCATTGGGACCGACTACTATACCGTGTACTCTATCAAACTGGTTATTGTTAACCGGCTCTACCTTGCGCAAATCATCTTTTTTTAGTCCGACTATCATACCCTGTTGCAATACAACATCGGCACCATAGCCTTGAGTAACACCAGCAGTATTTTGGGCAATAACTGGCAAGGCAACGGCAATCAACAGCAAAAATGCTGCGCCACTACCGATCATAAATTTTTTGAATGTTTGTAAATATTTCATAAGGGGTAAAAACCCTTTGAGGATAGTATACCGCTTTTGGTTATTTTTTATCTAGTATTTTTAGGATTACGTCAGCTAATTTGATGGTTGATTCTATACTGGAGTGTTTACCAAGTGTAATGCGTACGCTGTTGCGAGCTGTTTTGTCGTCTAATCCGATTGCACTCAAAACATGAGATGGCTCTTGATTACTAGCACTACAAGCTGAGCTAGTAGCAATTTTAAAACCTAGCTCGTCTAATTTCATTAGCAATATCTCGTTGTCATAATCAATAAATGTGATATTGATATTGTTTGCTAATCGTTTATTGCCAATAGCACCATTTAAGGTTGCGCTGGAGCATTTACCAACAATATAACTGATAAATTCATCCCTAATATTAGCCAAACGAATAGCTTCTTCACGGTAATTTTGCCTAATCTGTGTTAAGGCAGTGGCAAATCCAACAATAGAAGCCATGTTTTCGGTACCGCTACGCAGATTGTTTTCTTGACCGCCCCCGTTGATTAAAGGCACAAGTTCAATACCGCTTTTTATATACAAAACAGCGCATTGTTTTGGGCCGTAAATTTTATCACTGTTAAACGTCATTAAATCAACACCAAGCCGACTAATTTGCATATCTAAATAATTGGTTGCCTGGCAAGCATCGGTGTGTAAATAAAGCGGTAATTTAACACCCTTAAGTTTTCTCTTTTCTAAGACACCGTCGATTATGCGTCTAATATCTTTTATTGGTTCGATAGTGCCTATTTCGTTATTTGCGTACATTACACTTACTAAAACTGTTTTGTGGTTTATTAATCTAGCTAGCTCCTTTAAATCAATAAAACCCTTGGCATCAACTTTGCATAATTCGTGATTAAATTGTTTTGTTGGCTCTAACACAGATGAGTGTTCAATTGCACTAGATACAACTTGGTAACCTGGGTATTTAATCATCAACCCTTTTATGGCAATATTGTTTGCCTCTGTAGCACCAGCAGTAAAAATAATTTCGCTAGGCCTAGCACCTATTATTTGAGCTATTTGGTGTCTTGATTCTTCTAAATCATGCCTGTTTTGCTGGGAGTCTAAATACAAAACCGATGGATTGTAAAATTTTTCACTAAAGTAAGGCTGCATTGCTTTGATAACTTCTGGCAACATTGGCGTAGCGGCAGCGTAATCAAAATAGTAACTCAAATCTCTCATCTCTTATATGCTAACACGGCTTAATCTGTTTTTAACAACCCTAAATACCAAAAAGTTGCTTGGCGTTTTTGGTTGTAGCCTTAGCTAGCTGCGCAATAGGTTCGCCTCTTAGCTCGCTTAAAAACTGGGCAGTATAGATAACATTAGCCGGTTCATTAGTTTGGCCTCTTTTGGGTACTGGGCTAAGAAAGGGGGCATCGGTTTCTATCAACAGGCGATCCAGTGGTACATCTTTTGCAGCTTGTAGTTGAGACGATTGCTTGCTAAAAGTGACAATACCATTTAAGCCAACAAATAGACCTCTATCTAAAATTTGATTAAGCTCTTTGATGCTGGCAGTAAAGCTATGAAAGACCCCTTTTATATCTTTAAATTCATCAAATACTGGCCATAAATCATCAAATGCATCGCGTACATGAAAAATTATTGGCAAATCATGCTCTTGGGCTATAATAATTTGCTTTCTTAAAATATCAATTTGGTCATTTTTGGATGATTTGGTGTAAAAATAATCTAGACCGCATTCACCAATTGCTACAACTTTTGGTTGACCAATTAAATTTGTGAGCTTATTTAACTCTTTATCCCCTAGTCTTGCATCATGCGGATGCAAACCAATGCTAGCCCATGCGTTTTGATGTTGTTGAGTAAATTTAACCGCATTTTCACTATCTTCGGCATCGGTACCAACACAAATTACACCTTTAACACCTGCATCATAAGCATTTTTTAAAGCTAGCTCTTGATTTATTTTATAATCTGGCCAATGTATGTGGCAGTGGCTATCAAAATACATAAAAAACTAATCTTCTTTAGGGAACAAAGATTTATCTAATGACCGTAAAATACCTTCTTTGAATGCATATTCGATTTTGCCGGCAGTATCGGGCATGAATGGCCTTACAAGAGCTGCAATTTCGAGTAGACAACCCGCACTGTAAGATAAAATATCACCTAGGTGAGCAATATCATTTGTTTTTGCTACAACCCATGGTTTTTCGGCATCTATATACTGGTTTAAGCCTCTAATTTGTTCCCAAACCTCATCTAATGCTTTATCGAATCGGCAGTGGGCAATAGCTTCTTGATATTCATGTATATCGTGGCTAGGTGGCGGTATATCACCAATCAACTTGTTTTGGTATTTATCTATCATACTGGCTACCCTTTGTACGGCATTGCCCAAATCATTTGCTAACTCATTGTTGTAGGCATCTTCCATCTTCTCCCATGTAAAATCACCGTCATCATAGCTTGGTATATGGCGCATTAGATAATACCTTGTGGCATCGACACCGTATTTTTTGATAATATCGATTGGCGAAACTACGTTACCTAAGCTTTTACTAATTTTTTTACCTTCTATATTAATATAACCGTGGACAAATAAAGTTTTAGGCAGTGGTAGCCCAAGTGCCAGTAGAATTCCTGGCCACATCGCTGCATGAAATCTTAATACACCCTTACCGATTACCTGCATATCGGCAGGCCAATAAGTTTCGAAGTCTTTGTTGTCTGGATAACCAAGCACTGTAATATAATTAAGCAAAGCCTCAAACCATACATACATAACTTGAGTTTTATCATCAGGTACAGGTATACCCCATGCCAACTTGTCAATTGGCCGAGAGATACTAATATCATCTAAACCAGACTCAATTAAGCTTAAAATCTCGTGCTTCCGGG
The DNA here is from genome assembly GCA_964539035.1 of uncultured Candidatus Saccharibacteria bacterium. GTDB lineage: Bacteria > Patescibacteriota > Saccharimonadia > Saccharimonadales > CAIOMD01 > CAZIHK01. Next base: position 10,479 of record CAZIHK010000006.1, read on the forward strand.
TTGATGGTACTATATGAAATGAATCGTCATTTATACTGTTTTTTATGGTCTCGGCGTATTTACTTAAACTGAAAAAATAATTTTCTTCTTCTATGCGCTCGTAAGGCCTATTATGCTCTGGACAAATCATATTGTTTGCTTTAGCCGTAGTTTCTGTAACATACTCTTCGCAACCAACACAATAAAGTCCAACATACTTATTTTTGTAGATATCTTTAGATAGATTGTTCCAAACTATTTGCGCCCTTTGCTCATGACCACTATCTGTGGTACGGATAAAACGATCGTTAGATATATTTAAAATTTTTAATACTTCAATAAATTTTTGGGTAGTTTGATTAGCAAACTCTTCGGGCGATTGCCCTGCTTCTTTGGCCTTTTCGGCAATTTTTGTGCCGTGTTCGTCTACGCCAGTACTAAATAGCACTTGCTCTACACCAATCTGACGGTTGTGACGTGCTAATACATCGGCATAAATAAAATCCATGGCTGTACCAATGTGCGGTACGGCATTGACATAAGGAATTGCGGTTGTAATATAATACTTGCTCATATCCAGTACCTATTGTAACAGAGATGATTATTATTAATTACTAAAGTCACTTGCTAAATGCCATAAACCGCATTTTTCACAAAAATAGGGTTTAACTTTTGTTCCATGCTGGTATTTAACAACTACTGCGCTAGCTTGGGCTTGCTCTTTGGTATCAAAAGCCAGCTTTTCTTCACATTTTGATGGTTGATTGTCTTGTTCCATAGCGAGTGGTTTTAAGTATATTACATGTTAAGATTGCTTACACTAAAAAAATTGACTTTTCGTTCATTTTATGCTATTAATACCAATTAAATGAAAACGCCATCAGATTTATCGAATGAATCTACACCCCAAATAGCTGCAGAATTATTATTGCCCATTCCAGAAGTACCACCTGTAGATGGCTGGAAGCAAATTGAAATCCAAGAAAATGGCGAGCCATTGACGCCAATCGGTTTGTTCTCTGGTCGCTATAGGGGTATTATCTCAGCATCTGCATACGGCGAAGATTTAGATATAAACAGTTGCTATGGTTCAAAAGGCATCGAAGGTGGCTTAACTGGGGTGTATCTAAGAGAAGAGGTTGCAAAAAAAATATCTGAGGCTCAAGAATTATTACCCAAGAACCTGCATTTTGTTGTTTACGACGCATATCGCCCGATGGAAGTACAAAAGGCTTTATACGACCAATACGCCAATGCATTGAGAGAAAAATATCCAGATAAGAACGAAGAAGACATTGAAAAAGAAACTGCTCTGTTTGTATCATTACCTTCTACCGATCCAACAAAACCATCAACACATAACACTGGTAGTTCGGTTGATTTAGCAATTTTTTACTTACCAGACCAGACTGAAGATAGAGTTCATAAGCTTGATGAACTTATCGGAGTATTAGACAAAGCCGGTAACTGGCAAGAGATTTATCCACTAGAGATGGAACGCCATGCCCTTATTGCACAAAACGCCCAAATGCTAAATTTTGGCACTAAATTTGATTATGGCAACGAAGAAACTAAGTATGCTTATATAGATTATTATGAAAAGGTATCACAAGAAAGAGATTTACGACCAGAAGAAATTGATGCTCGCGACAATCGTCGAATGCTATATAACATCATGAAGCAAGTAGGTGGTGAGGCTTTCCCGTCAGAATGGTGGCACTTTAATTTTGATAATCAAATGGCTGCCGTAACATCTAGCAGAACCACTGCAAAATACGGTGCAGCGATATTATCTCTTGAAAACATTCAATACGAGATAAATAGACATGCTGTATTGGATGGGACAGACGCTATTTTGTCGGCCATAGAGAAGAATGATGCTGAATCACTAGCTAGCGTTACTAGCTTAGGTGTGGTTGGCAAAATAGCAATTACAGGTGCTAGAGATATACGCAAAACTAGATTACCTCAAATCGAAAAAATTGAACCCTAAAAAACAATAATAGTTAGGTAGTTTTAAGAAGCCAGTCTTAGAAACTCTTCCACTAGATCTTCCATGCTTATACCATCAACCCTAGCTGCTTTAGGAAATAGACTCTGGTCGGTCATGCCTGGTATTGTATTTGTTTCGATCACATAAACTTCATTATTTGGTGAAACTATCATGTCTGTACGTGACAAATGCCGCATATTTAAACCCTTGTGTACTGTTTCGGCAATCTTTTGGGCTTTTTTTTGTGTCTCTTTAGATATATTTTTTGGTGGGCAAAGTTCTTGCGTAAGCCCATTGTATTTATTTTCGTAGTCAAACCAACCATTAACCGGTGGAATAATTTCGATTACTGACAAGGCTTTGTTCCCAAGTACGGGCACCGTTATCTCTGTACCGTCAACCAATTCTTCTATCAACATTTCGCCTAGTCTATCTAGCGTCTTGATTAACTCTGACGGTATTTTATCAACCTCTCTAATAATAAAGATATCAATACTTGAACCCCCACCATATGGTTTTATAACAAAAGGCTTTTGAGCAAGCGTTGATTTTGCAAATGTCTTTTTGCTAACCGTCTCACTGGACGGCAATACAACATCAAGCTTGCTAGCAGCTTTTTTAAATTTCGACTTATCAAAACAGATATCAGACACTTTTGAGCCAGACCCTAAAAACTTAAATCCATGACTTTCGAGAATTGCCTGAATACCTCCATTTTCTCCTTCTCCGCCATGTAAAATCGGGAACACCACGTCTACTTTATTTTTATATTTTTTCAATCCATCAAGCCCATCTGCTGGGTCATGCGTAATAATTTCGTGGCCACGATTTCTAAGCGCTTCTTTTACAGTTTTTGAAGAACGTAGCGATACTTCACGCTCGTTTGAGATACCACCTTCTAATACTAATATATTCATGCCTTACTAATATAC
>CAZIHK010000007.1:0-8506 GCA_964539035.1 uncultured Candidatus Saccharibacteria bacterium
CTAATATAACCAGGTGTTGCGCCGATTAGTTTCATAATTTTAATCTCTTCAGACCTTGTAAATATGGCCATCCTAATTGTATTAAATATAATAAGCATGCTAACAATCACAAATATTAACGCTGCAACGAGGCTTGCTAAAGTTATGAAGCGTTGGGCCGAGGCTGCTCTGTCTATAGTTTTTTTTGCATCGGTTTTACCTAGCGAAACACTTTCGACAATCTTTTTATAATCGTCTTTTTTAGGTATTTCACCTACTTGTTTTATTTTAGTTAAGTCTGACACGCTAATCTCTAACGACGCTGGCAATGAATTGCTGCCCACTAACGCTAAGCCCTCTAGTAGCTTTTGATCGTTTTGGAAGCTTTCGCTGAATTGTTTTTGGGCTTGCTCTTTAGAAATAAAATTAATCTCTGCCACATATTGGCTTTGATCAATCTTAGTCCGCAGTTTATTAATGTCTTCTTGCTTGGCGTCGTCTTTAAAATAAACTGAAATTTTAAGGTTTTTTGATAACTCTGTAATTGCATTACGAGCTGTAACATTTAAAACTAGAGTGAGTAGAATTATTACCAAAGCGACCACCATAACTGCAGTTGCTGCAACACTAAGCCACGAGTTCCTGAAAAAGTCTTTAATACCTGCTACAAATATCCTCCTAAGTGTAATTAACTTGCGTTTCATTTCTATTTGTAGCCTCCATTAGCCCTATCACTAACAACTTGGCCGTCTTTAATAGTTATTACTCGACGTTTTAATTTATTAACAATTTCTGGGTTATGAGTAGTCAATATTACGGTGGTACCATATTTATTAATTTTTTCTAGTACTCTAATTACATCCCAAGCATGTTTTGGGTCAAGATTACCTGTTGGCTCATCGGCGATTAAAATCCTAGGTTGCCTTGCTATTGCCCTAGCAATTGCCAGACGTTGTCTTTCACCACCAGAAAGCTCACTTGGATAATTGTCTTCTTTGCCAGTCATACCAACAATCTCTAGAACCCTAGGTATGGTATGGCGAATTTCACGGTTACCCATGCCGACAACTTCTAGGGCGAAAGAAACATTTTCGAAAACAGTTTTATTTGGGAGCAGTTTATAATCTTGGAAAACTACACCGATTTTGCGTCTTAAATAAGGTATATTACGATTTTTTAGAGTTTCGTAATCTATACCACTAACTATAATTTTACCGCTAGTTGGCTTTTCTTCGCGAGTTAATAGTTTAAGCAAAGTGGACTTGCCTGCACCACTTGGGCCAACTATAATTACAAACTCTTTTGGTTCTACGTGAAGCGAAACGCTTTTTAAAGCGGTACCACGACGATTATAGTTTTTTGTTACTCGATCCAATAAGATCATACCGCTTTAGATTATAACAAAATACGCTGTTATTACCTAAAGTGCAAAGATTTATCCGCTTAATTGTTTTGCGAAGCATTCCATTCCAAATACGCAGTAATAAATTCATCAATTTTACCGTTCAAAACCGCTTGGGTATCTGAAGTCTCGTGCCTTGTGCGCAAATCTTTAACCATATTATAGGGGTGTAATACATAGCTGCGTATTTGATTACCCCAAGATGCTTGCTCGTTAGGGCCTTTTATATCATTGATTATTTCTTTGTGTTGCTCTGATTTTAACTGAGCTAACTTTGATCTTAGTATCGTCATGGCTGTCTCTTTATTTTGGGTCTGGGATCTTTCATTCTGAATAGCTACGGTTATGTTTGTCGGCAAATGAGTTATGCGCACAGCTGAATCGGTTGTATTAACGCTTTGACCTCCATGACCACCAGCCCTGAACACATCAATTTTTAAGTCTTTTTCGTCAATCTGTACTTCTTCTGGTTTATCTATTTTTGGCAAGACTTCGACCTTCGCAAAACTAGTTTGACGTAAATTATTTGCATTATATGGGCTTAGTCTTACTAATCTATGGACACCTATTTCGCCTCTTAATTTGCCGTATATTAAATTACCACTTATTTCTATTGTGGCACTTTTTATGCCTGCTTCTTCACCGCTAGTTTGTCCAATTATTTCGACACTGGCCCCAGGAGTTGCCTCTGCCCAGCGCAGGTACATCCTAAATAACATCTCTGCCCAATCTTGGGCGTCTGTTCCACCCGTGCCGGCAAAAATAGTTAGTATTGCACTGTGCTCATCATATTCACCATCAAACAATAAATCAGTTTTTAGTTCAACATATTGCTTTTTTAAGCTCTTAAAATGTATCCCGATTTCATTAGTTAAATTTTCATCATTTAAGCTTGCAAGTTCCGCCAAGTCTTTAATTTGTCTAGCTAAGTCTATCCAAGGATTAATACGGTTATTTAATGCTACGAGTTTTTTATTAATACTTTGGGCTTTTAGCTTATCATCCCAAAATTTTGGTTGCATTGTACAGGCAGCCAATTTGTTTGCTTCGGCCTGCAAAGTATCGATATTTAGCTGAGCAAGCGAATCTTTAGTAAGTCCATTTAATTCGTTTATCTGATTAATTAGCTCTTGCATATTACTAATTATGCCCTACTTTTATGTTTTAGTAGATAACAACTATTTATTACTTGCGGGATATCACAGTATTTTCATTATGATATCGAAATTTTTTGCTATAGTTTCATTTCTTCGAAAGCATCTTTAAGTACGCTAAACATTTGTTCGTACTTTGCATTATTGTCTTGGGTATAGAGGTAAATAACGTTATCTATTACTTCTATACTTACTTTAAATTTTAGGGCAAAAAGTTTTTCCATAAAAACTGGATGCAACAGCTCGAAAGCCGTTACCTGTTCTACATTCGTAGCAAATACTTTATACCTTTTATTAAAATCTGGCCATTCTAAACTAATCCTGTTTAGTTTGGTTTCATCTTTTTTGAATAAATTCATATTCTGCTCTGTATCAATTTTCCAAAAAGAATTTTTTGCTTTTATTATCAAATCTTCGTAACGTTTGGGGATAGCTAGTTGGGCAATTATATAGGTTAACCGAGTATTTTTTGTTGTCGGGACATAAGTATAAAGCTCTATCAAAACATCGTGATACATGCCAATTACATGATTATTAATATCAGATAAGCCAAACTTAGCTTTGCTAAATAACTGCCCGCGTTGCGGCAACAAAAGCCAGCCCCAATCTGGGCTATAAAATAAACCATTGTCCGTTGCAAATTGACTTATCTCTGGGACTATACTAATCGGATTTTCTGTTGCTTGTTTAATACTATCTAGTTGCCATCCTTCATTATCACGAGTAAAATTCCAATACTCGATAAAGTCATTATTATCTACAAATAGCTCTTTTTGTTCAAAATTATCATATATTACGTCTCTTGCTTTTGCTTTGATGTAATATGTTAACTTGTCTTGGTTTTCGCCAGCTTCATCATCCATGGCGTATGGTGCAAGTTCAATTAATTCGGGATTTTGTACCATATTCGTACGCTGTCTTAGTTTTATCGCTAACATCATAAGATAGTTATATTGCCAGAAGTATGGGCTTAAATACTTTCTCATATTATCTACATTAAAATTTGACCAATCCTGTTGGTACGATACAAACGTTTGTCTTACCATTTGCGTTACACTATTTTCGTCCCAACTTTTGTCGCTAATAGCAGACTGACTCATGCCAATTTTTGTTTTTTTTATGTTAGCAAACCATTTTGTATAGGTATAATAACCAACCGGTCCACCAGCCAAAGCAGCGCCAGCAACAATCCAGCCTATAAAACCAAAACTTAAAATTGTAAAAAGTATTATCCAAAATATAGCAATGATGATACTTACGGCTATAACAACATATAGACAGTTTGGGCTCTTCCATCTCTTTGCCAATTGATGGCCAATAAAGTGAGTAGGCATATATCCGATTACAATTATCAAACCGCCTTCACCCGAGCCACTTCCGCCACCAGATCCGCCACCACCGCCACGGGCAAAATTATTTAGTACTTCTATAAGTAATGAATGCATTGTATGTTTTTCGTTATTTGATTTCAGATTATACTAGAAAAATCAAAAAAACTAGCCCTAATGAAATAAATAAACAATTATTTTTGGTAGGTTTGAGCTAATTTTTGTTTTAATTTGTTTGGTTTAATATCTTTAACCGCACCATAAAAACCAATGCCCCAAGGATCGTCATTATTAAAACATAGCTTAGCTGCGTCAATTATGTCTTGACGCTTCAAAGACTCAATTCTTTTTGGTATTTTAAGATAATCTTCAATGCGATCATAAAAAATAAAATATTCCATATAGCCATCCATTAACTGGCCAGATGTTTGAAAGGCTTTTTGGAAGTTGCCAAGTGCAAATTGCTTAGTTGCGTTTGTTTCTTGTTGGCTGAATTCACCATTTGCCACAGCAGATAGTTCTTGGACAAACAAATCAAATAATTTATCAATATTTTTTGTCATTACCTGGCCACCAATCCACCAAACATGTTTGTCTGCAGTCCTGTATCTGTCGAAACTAATATGATAGGTTAGACCTTTTTCGCGAGCTTTGCCAAAAATACGCGAATGAAGCGTGCTTAATAAATTTCCGAAAAGAGCCGAAACGGCATCTTCTTCTTTTTCAGTTAAGATATGGCCTATGATGCTTTCCCACCTGTAATAAATATTTTCTACGGTCTTATTTTTAACAGTAAGAGGCTTATTTAGTGATATTAGTTTTTCATTAGGTAATTCGATTCTTTTGCCATCGTGGCTAAGAGCTATGTTTTCGACACGCTTAATAATTGCTTTTTTACGTAGGCCAATATTGCCGGCAATCATAAACCGCAAGTTTGGAGTGGTGTGTGTTTTGCGGTAATGAGTCTTGATATCGTTAAGCGATATGTTATCTAGCTGTTTAATACGACCTTGATAACCCAAATCGCTGAAACCCATTGTTTCACCCATCCGCAAAGATAAATCGCTAAAATGATTGTTACGGCGGCTTTTTAGTTCTTCACGTACATTAGCATGCTCGGATTCAAATTCTGATTCCAAAAATAGTGGCGCTTCTATTGCTATACACAGCAAATCTAGTATTCGTTCTGCCTCAAAATCGGCGCAATCGGCAGTATAAGACATATGGTAAGTGCCTGTGTAAGCATTGTTAAAAGCTCCATTTTTACAAAATTCTTTTGAAAAATCGATGGATTTTTTATATTTTTTATTGGCCCCTAGCACCATATGTTCCATCAAATGTGCTGTATCCCATTTATTTTTAGGCGACAAGTAATCACCCGCCCTAAAGTTAAAATCAAAATTCATAACACTAGAGTCTGGTACGTCAATCAGTAAACCCATTGCACCATTTTTGAGCTTAATAAGCTCAGCTTTGTGTCTCATCATATTATTAGTGCCGGCTCTTTTTGCGATTTTGGCGCTCGGCTTTGCGCGATGCCTTTTTCTTTTTGGTTGAGCTTGTCTTTTTTGATCCTTTTTTGACTACAAAATCTTCTTCGTTCATGGATTCGGCCTCAGTTATAGTGTCTGCATTGTCTACAGAACTTCGAGCTGCCCGCGTTAGTTCTGTATCGTGCATTTCTTCTTCGGCTACTGCATCTCTAGGTACTGCATGCAAAATACTCCTTAGCACTTCTCGACGCAAAACATGTTGCATTGCTTCGAACATTGCTTGGCCGCGCCTACGATATTCTACTAACGGGTCACGTTGTCCAACGCTTGTCCAATGAATACCCTCGCGCAAGTGATCCATATCTTCTAGGTGCTGCATCCACAGGTTGTCTAAAATCTGGAAGTATATATCACGCTCTACTATTCGCATTATTTCGTGAGTGAACGCTGTTTCGCGGGATTGATAAAGTTCGGTTGCTTCTTGTTGAAGTACCAACGCAAATTTATCGGCATCGGCATCAAACAATCTGTCTAATGTTTCTTCGTCAAACGGGAACACATCTGTAATTATCTTTTCATAGTCGACAGACTTGCCGGGTAACTGAGCTAGACTTACCGCTTCTTCTTTTATGAATTGCTGGATACGGCTACCAATATTGACGCTTTCAAGTAACGCTCTGCGTGTTTCATAAGTTACTTTACGGTGGCGATTCATAACATCATCATACTTAACGACATTTTTACGAGCATCAAAGTTAAAGCCTTCTACTTTCTTTTGGGCACCTTCGAGTGATTTACTAACCACACGATTTTCTAAAGGCATGTCCTCGTCTACTTTTAGCCTATCCATCAAAGAAGCAATACGATCGCCACCAAAAATTCTCATTAGATCGTCTTCGGTACTCACATAAAATTGAGTCGTACCTAAATCACCTTGGCGGCCACAACGACCTCTTAACTGGTTATCTATTCGCCTAGATTCGTGTCTCTCGCTACCTAGCACGAATAAACCACCAAGCTCTTTAACTTCTTCGTCTAACACAATATCCGTACCACGGCCTGCAATGTTTGTGGCTAACGTGACTGCACCTTTTTGGCCAGCTTTTGCAATAATACTTGCCTCTTTTTCGTTATTTTTAGCATTTAAAATTTGATGTGGTATTTTGGCTTTAGTTAATGCAGCACCAACCTCTTCGTTGTTCTCTATTGAAGCAGTACCGATTAGTACGGGCTGACCTTTTTGTTGAAGTTCGTTTACAGCCTTTACCACTGCCCTTATCTTGGCTGCCTTGGTTTTATAAATCCTATCAGGTAAATCTTTACGACGTATTGGTTGGTTGGTTGGGATATCTATTACGTCTAACTTGTATATCTGGTGGAACTCTTCACTCTCTGTCAAGGCAGTACCTGTCATACCCGATAGTTTAGAATATAGACGAAAATAATTTTGAAAAGAGATCGTTGCTAGAGTCATTGATTCTTCTTGTACGGCCACACCTTCTTTGGCTTCGATAGCTTGATGCAGGCCCTCGTTGTACCGCCTACCCTTGAGTAAACGACCGGTGAATTCATCAACTATGATTACTTCACCATCAGCTGCAACAACATAATCTTTATCGCGTACAAAAAGTGTGTGAGCCCTTAATGCTTGTTCTAAATGATAAATTGTCCTGACATTGCCTTCTTCATAGAGGTTTTTGATTCCAAGAAGTTTTTCTACCTTTTCTACGCCATCATCATTTAATGAAACCCGCTTTTCTTTCTCGTCTACAGTATAGTGTTCGGGTTTAAGCTGGGTAACCACTCGCGCAAATTGCTGGTAAGCCGCACCACTTGAAGTACTTGGTGCAGAGATGATTAACGGAGTTCTGGCTTCGTCAATTAAAATTGAGTCAACTTCGTCAACAATCGCAAAGTTAAGCTCTCGTTGCCTTAATTGATCTACTTCGCGAACCATATTGTCACGTAAATAATCAAAACCATATTCATTATTTGTGCCATAAGTTATATCTGCACGATAAGCCTCTTGTCTTGTACATGGCCTGAGGTGCCTAAAGCGTTCGTCGGTATGATCTTCGTTAGTAAATTCAGGGTCATAGATATATGAAGCATCAGGTATTATTACACCAGCAGTAAGACCTAAAAAGTGATAGATTTGACCCATCCAACCAACATCACGCTGTGCTAGATAATCATTAACCGTAACTACGTGAACACCTTTGCCACTTAGTGCATTTAAGTAAACCGGAGCCGTTGCAACCAATGTCTTACCTTCACCAGTTTTCATTTCAGCTACATTGCCTTCGTGAAGTGAAATTGCACCGATTAGCTGTACATCAAAGTGCCGTTGGCCAAGTATGCGTTTTGCGGTTTCACGGACAATCGCAAATGCATCGGGCAATATCTTGTCTAAGGATTCTTTTTTTAGCCGCTCTTTTAATATTTCTGTTTGCTTAGCTAATTCTTTGTCGTTTAGTTTTATGTATTTAGGCTCAATTTTGTTAATTTCATGCACCTTGCGATACATACGCCTAATTGTTCCTTTTTGATTGTCGCCTAATAATTTTTTTACGAAATTACTCATACCAAAAAACAGACCTTTCTTACATCCCAATAGAATTTTCGGATTCGACTACTATTGTACCTCAAGTGCACTACTTTTTTCGAACTATTTTACCTAAAAATGCCCTGACTTGGGCGCCTCTGCCATTTTTTGTTGATGAACTCAACGATTTATAGCGCCTAATCTGAGTCTTTAACTTTTCTTCGACGATATCAATTGCAGCATACATATTAACTGTAGTCTCTTTTGCAGCAATTACCTCGCCTGGAATAAATAAAGTTACTTCTGCCGTACATTGTTTGCGGGTTTTTAGCTTAGATTCCTCAAGCTTTACCTCTACATGGGCACTTTTACGAGCATGTTTAGGTAGATATACATCCAATTTGGCAATCTTTTTAGTCACGTATTTGCGAATTTCTTTATCGGCCTCGGTGTGTATGCCTGCAATTTCAATTTTTTTTATCATATTATCTCCCTGCCCCCCATATATTTTTGTAAAATTTTTGGAACTTTTATACTACCATCTTCTAACTGATTATTTTCAATTATTGCTACCAATGTTCGACCCATTGCAAAAGCGGTAGCAT
>CAZIHK010000008.1:0-11511 GCA_964539035.1 uncultured Candidatus Saccharibacteria bacterium
TTTACAACACTGCAACAGAACTATATGAAGCCTTTATCTATTACGTTATTGACAATTAAAGTTAAATTACTTCGCCGAGAGCAATGCGTTCAAAACGCCTAATTACGATATTTTCACCAAGTTTTGCCATAGTTTCTTTTAGCAAATCGCCTATTGTAATACCTGGGTTTTTTACAAACGGCTGGTTTAGCAAACATACCTGATCAAAATACTTGGTTATCTTGCCTTCGGCAATTTTTTCTAGCATATCTTTTGGCTTGCCACTTGTTTTAAGCTCTTCCATTACTAACTCTTTTTCTTTTTTAAGTACGCAAGCTGGTACGTCATCGCTTGCAACGTAAATTGGTGCACTTGCCGCAATATGCAGTGCTACATCATGAACAAAATTTTTAAAAAGTTCATTGCGGGCTACAAAATCAGTTTCGCAGTTTACTTCAACCAGAACACCTATTCTATCACTGTGGACATAGGCATCAATAACACCGCTTTTAGCAACTCTTTCGGCTCGCTTATCAGCTTTTGCAACGCCTTTTACACGCATAGCTTCTAGTGCTTTATCAAAATCACCCTTGGCTTCGACTAATGCTTTTTTAGCGTCGGTAATACCGACCCCAGTTAGTTCACGTAGTCTTTTAATAGTATCGATTTTAATATCAGCCACTCTTTTCCTCCTTTTTAGTTTTTTCTGGAACTTCCTCTTTTTTAGTCTTTTGATTCTGGCCCTCTAAAATTGCTAGTTTTAAATACTCACAAATTAATGCGACAGCTTTAATTGCATCATCGTTACTAGCAATTGGATATTTAATTTGGGTTGGGTCAACATTCGTATCAACCATGGCAACAATAGGTACATTCAACCTAATAGCTTCGCGCACAGCCGTTTCTTCTTCGGCAATGTCAACAATAAAAATTGCGCCTAATTTGCCTTGCATCTCTTTAATACCGCCAAAATTTACGTTCATAGCATCAATTTGCTCTTGATAGCGTTGAACCTCTAATTTGTTATATTTAGCAGCTAGCTCACCACTAGCCATTTTAGCCTCGAGCTCTTTGAGCCTTTTAACTCTGGTATTGATGGTATTACTATTAGTTAGCATGCCACCAAGCCAGCGCTCTGTTACGTATGGCTGGCCAGTTTCTTGGGCAGTTTTTAGGATTATATCTTTAGCTTGCCTTTTAGTGCCTACAAGTAATATTTGGTGGCCCCGAGCAACTGTTTCTTCTACAAATTTAAGAGCTGTTTCTAGTTGATCAACGGTAATCTCTAGATTAATTATATGGTTTTCGCCACGTTTGCTATGTATATAAGGTGCCATTTTAGGATGCCAACGGCTGGTTTTGTGACCAAAATGTGCGCCAGCAGCAAGTAACGCCTTAATATCTACGGTGTTTGCCATAATATCCTTATTCTCCCTTTGTCTAGATTTTTTACCCCGAGTGGGGAGGATATATACCTAGATTGCTTCGTTAATATTTTAATGCTTGAATATTGTAAAAGATAAGTTATGTCTGTTACAATACTATTTCTTTTTTAAAACGTCTAGTAACTCAACAATTTTTTCGGTTTCTTCTATACTAAATGGGTTGCTACTTAAATGCCATTTTTCATGTTCTACGGGCTCTTGTTCGAAATCAAAAATTTCTTGGTCGTAAAATGGGTAAAATTTTCTTTGCCCAATTGATGGGCTTTTTTTGGTCGGTTTTGGTTCGTTATTAATAATAAAGACCGACGTTATGATATCTTTAGTGGCGTTATAATTAGTTTCGTATCCATCATTTTTGGCGCATTTAACTTCGTGGATCATAATTTTTAAACAGGGTTTTTCGATACCTATTGGCAATTTGTAATGCGTCCAATAGCCAAAAGTAACTAAGTTAATGCCATGTTGTTCAAAAAATGAGTCTCTGAGATCTTCATTTTCGATTTGCGCAAAATAAGTGTCTTGATATTTATGGGAAAGTTCAATATTTTTATTCAATAATGAGTTAAATAAATCAAATACTTTATGTGATTGTTCTTCACTAATATCACTAGTTTCGTTAAGTTCGGCCGAGTTGGTTCTCGAATTTTCCATTATCATATTATTATATAATATTTATACAATTTTAACAAAATAACCCATACTTAATCGTCTCTTGACTTGAAATACAATTACCCCTATAATTACGCGAGCGAAATACTGACTGCAGAATCGCTCTCTGCTAACCAGTATCAATCAATTAATGAGCTTAAAGGCACAACTTATGAAAAAGGATATTCACCCCAAAGATTATCGACTGGTAGTATTCGAAGATTTAAATAACGGCGAAAGATTTTTAACGCGTTCTACCGTTAAGACTAGTGAAACAATAAAGTTGGAAGATGGCAAAGATTATCCGCTAGTAAAAGTGCATATCAGCAGTTCTAGCCACCCCTTCTTTACTGGGCAAGAAAAGTTAGTAGACATCGAAGGCCGGGTTGACAGGTTTAAAGCCCGCCAACTTGCAGCCAACAAGGCACGTGCCGAAAAAGTAGCCTCAAGTACCAAAAAGAAGCTTACAAAACCTGCAAAAGACGAAATAATTGAAGCATTAATCCAAGAGCCTGAGAGTAAAGAGGCTATTGAGTCAATTAAATCAGAAGAAGAGATCAAAGATGTGCTAGTAGCCAAAAAAGTTGTAATTATTGAAGAAGCAGTCATCGAAAAGATCAAAAATCAAGCAAAATTGAATACTGAAGAAGAATAGCCTAGTAGTAATAGCTGCAGCGGTTAGTTTTTTGCTAATCGCTGTTTTTTATTACTAAAGCCAAGTAATATAACTGGTAAGGACTTAGGAGCTATGGAACAAACGATAGACGCACTTAAAAGTGAATTGGACAAATTAAAGCAAAAAACTGCAGATACATCTATTTTTAGTACCCCAGATTACCCAAGATTAGCTAAACGAATCAGTTTTTTAGAAACAACTATAGCTCTATACTCTGAGCAACAGCTTTTAATCAAGCAGCTAATTGAGATTCAAGATCTTGCCGATGGTGATGATGAACTTGCAGATTTAGCCATAGAAGAAAAGAGCACCCTAGATAAACAGCTGTTTGTTATTGCAGAAAAGTTAGACGAAGCCTTAACTCCTAAGGACCCCAATAATGAGAGAGACTGCATAATAGAGATACGTGGCGGAGCCGGTGGTGATGAAGCTAGTTTATTTGCAGGCGAGTTATATAGAATGTATGTAAGATATTGTGAAGCTCACAACTTTAGGGTTGAGCTTCTTAGCGAAAGTAGCAATGAAACTGGTGGATTTAAAGAAGTAATTTTTGAAGTAGACGGATTAGATGCTTATAAAACATTTAAATTCGAGGCTGGTGTGCACCGTGTACAAAGAGTGCCAGTAACCGAAAGTCAAGGTAGAATACATACCAGCACAGTCACGGTTGCAGTTCTGCCAGAAGCCGAAGAAGCAGATATAGAAATTAATCCTAATGAACTTCGTATCGACGTATATCGAGCAAGTGGCCACGGTGGTCAAAGTGTTAACACAACTGATTCGGCTGTACGTATTACCCACGAGCCAACTGGCTTGGTAGTCACCTGCCAGGACGAAAAAAGCCAAATAAAAAATAAAAATAAGGCTATGAGCGTTCTGAGATCAAGGTTGCTGGCCTTGAAAATCGAAGACGAACAGAAGAACATGTCTGATACTAGACGCAAACTAATCGGCTCTGGCGACCGCAGTGAAAAAATCCGTACTTACAACTTCCCTCAAGATAGAATTACAGATCATCGAATAGGCTATAGCCGTAGCAACATCAGTGGAGCCTTAGCTGGTGACATCCAAGATTTGATTGATAAATTACAAAATTTCGAACACCAATTAATACATGATGAAAGCTAATATCACAGCCGGTGATTGGCTAAATAATTGCTCAAATATTTTAAAAATGTCTGGCATTTTAAGTGCAAATCTCGATTGCCTAATTACGCTTGAAGACACTATCAAACAAGATAGAGCTCATGTACTTGCCCACCCCGAAATGGTTCTTCATGGTCAGACACAGCAAATTTTGGATAAATTAATCATTAGGCGTCAAATACGCGAACCTTTAGCATATATCATAGGCTTTAAAGAGTTTTATGGTAACAATTTTATAGTCAATAAAGACGTGTTAATACCACGCCCCGAATCAGAAGCATTTTTAGAATTATTAGTCAGTATCAAACCGAAAAAAAGTCATAAACTATTAGATGCAGGTACAGGTTGCGGGCAACTTGCTATTAGCGCTAAATTAAACTTCCCTTTTTTAAGCGTAACCGCAACAGATATTTCAAGTAGTGCGTTAAAAGTGGCTAAGATTAATTCTGTAAAATATAATTTAAAAATTAATTTTATAAAATCGAATTTATTAGATAAATTAGAAAAATTTGATTATATTTTAGCTAATTTACCATATGTACCAACAGATTACCCCATATCACCGGAAGTTAAGTACGAGCCGAATCAGGCTGTGTTTGCCAGTAAAGATGGGCTTGAACTTATTGCTAAGCTAATTATTCAAACGCCTAGACATCTAAACAACAATGGATATTTATTGATAGAAAACCTTGTCGAACAACAATCCAAGATTCAAGAATTGTGCAAACTTAACGGTTTAATCTTTATTACAAATTCCGGTTTAGTAAGCTTATATCAAAAATCTATTTAGTATCTGGTGAAACAGCTAATACAGCTTGGGTTTTTTGCTCTTTGTCGTCCCTTAAATATACTATTTCGACTTTATCGCCAACCTTCAGCTTGCCCAATGCACTTGCAGGAGGATTTTTTGAATCAATTGCCTGGCCATCAATTTTAATAATTATATCGCCCTCTTTAAGTCCTGCACTATCTGCTGGGCTACCATTTATCACAGCCAGCGACTGCTCGTTACCTTTTAGCCACGCACCTTTATCTGTAGATAATTGATACTTAGTTTTTAGCTCTGGTGTTAATATCACATACCTAATACCCAAATACGATATCTCTAACTTGCCGCTTTTTAATATGGAGGCAATTTGGTTTTTAATGTCATTTATAGGTATCGAAAAACCAATGTTTTGGGCACCACTAGCAACTGCAGTATTTAGGCCGATTACTTCGCCACTCATATTGACTAAAGGCCCACCGGAATTACCCGGGTTAATAGCCGCATCTGTCTGGAATAAATTAGTTAAAGATTCCGCACTAGTTGTGCCATCGCCTGCTTCTACGGGGCGGCCTTTGCCAGATATAATCCCACTAGTAACTGTGTTTTCGAACTCGCCCAAGGCATTGCCAATCGCCAGTACCATATCACCAACTTGCATCGAACCAGAGTCACCTAACTTTGCAGGCTTTAAATTGTTAACATTATTTATTTTTAAAAAGGCCACATCATAATTGGTACGGGTGTCTTTAGCTATTATCTCAACATTGTCATATTTTTTGCCATCGCTAGTTGTAATACTCAAACTACTTATATTTTCTGGAATTACATGACGATTCGTCATAACTACACCATCGCTTGATAGTATTATGCCTGTCCCAGCACTTTGGCTTGGTGTGGAATTATTAAATGGATTGCCAAAAAAATCATATACTGTAGATTTTTGGCTGCTTTTGATGTCTATAGACACTACGCTTGGGCCAACATTTTTGGCAATCGAACTAAAAAGTTCGCTTTGCGAGGAAATAACCTTTTGTTGTTCGGACGTATTGTTTAAAGAAGTTATTCTTTCGGGGATAATGCGTACTGCCACTACACCGCCAATTGCACCAGTGATAAAAGCAACCGATACCACTACTATTACTAATTTTGATGATTTTCGTTTAACTGCTTTATTGCTATTTTCTTTCATGTTTTTTACCTTTCTACTAAGACAATATTATAAATTATAAGTTTTTAGCTGAGAATTAGCTTTATACAGTTTTATCTTGCCAGTCAGAAAACACCACAATAATAATTACCAGTATACCCATTACCACCAATAGCTGGCGGCGCAAATTGGCTTTTAATTTTTCTTTTTTATCTAAGTAATATATTGTCGCCAAACCATATCCTAAGACTGTTAGTACTAAGGCAATCTGTGGTAAAAACATATATTCGATAACCCAATGGCCTAATATCCAAGCCATCACTGCACCAAACCATGCCCAAATTTGGGTGATTGGTCGTATTAATGGTTCATCAAATACACCTAAAAAGTGGCGAGCACAAGCATAGCAAACTAGCCATGTTATTAAAATCCCGGCAAGCATTGAACTATTTGGAAATGCCCGATAAAATGCCACGAGAGCTAAAACTTGTGCTAAAAGTGCTTGGGCCATAACAAATCCAGGTTTTGATTTTGGTTTTAGCCAAATTAGCCAGAATATATACATGATAGTCCAGAATATTTGCGTGTAAATAACATCAGTACCAGCAACAAATGCAACCACCGAAAGCCCAACAAAAATGTCTACAAGGTTTGCCCTAATATTCGGCAACCAGTATCTTGGGCGGATTGCTATAGTCCGCCATTTAGATAACAAAACTAACAAAGCTGCTAAACTTGCAAAATTAAGTAGTACTAAAAGCAATATAAAAAACGGTAGCAAAGCATTAAGCAAAAAATGCAAAGTGTGCGATATCCCAGATTCTGGTTTTATCTTATACAATAGCTTTTTCATTTATATTTAATTAAGGCCCTACGATCACTACGAAATCTGCCGGATAAGTAACTGAGTCAATGCCGTCAGCCGAGCTGACAGCCATCACGCCAAACCTTTGTTCTAAATATCGTTTTGTATATTTTTTCATACCCTTAGTCAGGTCAATTATTTGATTCGTGGTAGCGTTTTTAACGGGTGCATCACCAATTTTAGTTACATTGTAGCCATAACCTTTTAACTCGTCGGCTCTTTTTTGGGCTGCACCTGAATTATCTGTTCCATTTAATACGATAACTGATGGGTTTTCTTTAACCAAAAAACCATCTTTTAGCTTATTGCGCACAAAAGCTCTAACTTCTGTGTAGTTATCTACACCCGCTTTTGGCAATACTACAGATTGGTCGCCAACTGAACCAGTAGTTACTACGCCATCAGGTATTTGAGCTAAGTCTGCGTGTGTAATATCGTTGGGGCCCAGCTGTTTTATAATCCCATAAACACGCATCATGTCATTTATCGATAAGTTTGTTTGGACACGGCTACCAAAAGTACTCAGTAGCTCAGTTATCTTAATGGGATTAGAATACGTACCTAGCGATAATATCTTGTCTTTTATTCCGACTAAGACCGTTTGCTGTTGCTGGCCTCTATCAAAATCACCCCTTGCCGAACCATGGCGCGACCTAGCATAAGCCAATGCATAGCCACCGTCTAAGTGCTGAGTACCTGCCGGCAAACTTAAGTATTTATTGCCAACTAACATTGAGTAGTCGTTAAACGCCTCTGGCAATGTCACATCTATACCACCCAAAGTATTCACAGCTTCTTCGAAAGCCGAAAATTCTACCATCGAATTATAATGCATATGTACACCCATATACTGTTCTACTACACTAGAGACTTTTGCTATACCGGCAGCCTCAGCAGCGGCTTTGTCTTTAGGGTTAGTATCTAGAGCTTTGTACTTGGCGCTACTATAAACTGCATTAATCTTCATTGGCCAAAGTCCTTGAGGCTTAACCCATAAATCCCTTGGTATGCTCAGTAGAGCGATTTTTGTATTAATTGGATCAATACTAACGATCATCATACTGTCGGTTAACTCACCCCCCTCAGCTTCAGTCTCACCACCCTTGCCCATGACTAAGATGTTCACCCGGCCATCGCCCTCACCATTTAACATGTTTGGGTCTATGTTTTTGTCAAAAGCTAGGGCTGCACCGCCACCCTTAAAAACTTTATGTGCACTCCACCAAGCTTTACCGAATACAAAACCACCTGTGACGAGTACTATTAATACTAGTACAATTGCTGAACGTGTTAAAACTTTATAGCTCGTACTATTTCGCCTTTTACGCTTTTTTATTGCCGGTGGTAAATTGTGACCAACCAAAGATTGCCGCTTGCCCCTAGATATTGCAGGTATCGTAGCCGATAATCTAGCTCCATTAGAATTCAATTTTGGCATAGTACGACCACTAAAGCCTTCTGGTTTATTAAAATCATCTAATACAGTCTGCCTTGAGCGTATCATTGATTCGGCGCTATTTGCAGACTTTTTTTGCGATGCGATTTTAGAATTTCTCGGCCCAGATGACAAAATGCCATCCATCGCTCGCTGTTTATTCGGTTTATCAGATTGAAATTTATACATACTTGAATAAAAAGCTTTTGTATTATAGCAAAATAAGGGCAAAAAATCTGCTTTTGCTTTACAATATAGTTCGATACTTATGCCCCTACAATCACCACATAACCTACCAAACAGTTATATACCAGCGGCGGCGGCACCTCCGCCACCTTCGCCAGTCCAAACTGCGCCCGAAAAACCAGCTGGTTATCATAAAGAAGAGATGAAAAATATCTTTTATACAATTTTGCTATTTATTTTTGCGCCTGTTTTTGCCTTGCTGATGATAATGTTTGTGTTCCAGAGCTACGTAGTAGATGGTTCTAGCATGCAACCAACATTAGAAAACGGAAACCGTGTATTTATATTAAAATTGCCTAAAACTTTCGCCAGTATTAGAGGCAAGGATTTTGTGCCTACCAGAAACGAAATAATTGTCTTTAAAAAACCAAGCGACCCAGAAGTGCAACTAATTAAAAGGGTTATCGGCTTGCCCGGTGACAGAGTTGTAGTAAATGATAATAAAATTACCATCTATAACAGCCAGCATCCCAATGGTTTTAACCCCGATTTAGGTACCAGTTACGAAAAAATATTAGACCCAACTACTGGCAATGTAGATATAAATGTAGGTGCCGGGGAGTTATTTGTGGCTGGCGATAATAGATCACCAGGCGGGTCTCTAGATTCACGTTCGGGTTTAGGTTTGGTGCCCGTACAAAATATCATTGGGCGGCTTTGGATTAGATATTTCCCCTTAGGTGAATTTACGGTATTTAGTGCTTTAAAATCTGATTTACTATCTTATCCAGCTCGTCTTCTGACTTATAACCTATAACAATTTTACCACTGCCTTTTACGCTATGTTGTACGGTAATCTTTTTGATTCCTAGACGTTTTTGTATCTGATTTGTTAGCTTTTCTATGGCAACGTTTGGCTTTATTTTGCTATCTTCTTTAGATGTATGTTCACCCCTTTTGATCGCAACAACAAATTGTTCGGCTTGGCGGACACTCCATTTTTTACTAACGATATTAGCAAATAAGGTTTTTTGGGCATCTGGATATCTTTGTATAGCAAGCAGTGACCTGGCATGTCCTTCACTGATGTTGCCAACCATAAGTGACTCTTGCATTTCTGGTGGCAAAGCGAGTAAACGCATTACATTTATGACAGTTGTGTGGGCTTTGCCAAGCCGCCTTGAGATGTCTTCGTAGCTTTGGCCAAACTGTTCATGCAGACGATTAATTGTCGCCGCCTTTTCTATCGGATTCAAATCTTCGCGTTGGATATTTTCGAGCAATGAAAGCTCTAATTGTTGGTGTTCGGTTGCGCTGCGCACTATTGCAGGTACCTCTGTTAGGCCAATTATTTTGGCCGCTCGCCAGCGCCTTTCACCGGCAATAATTGAGTAACTATTTTGTTCAACCTGGGTGACTATTAGTGGCTGGACAATGCCGAATTCGCGTATCGATTGGGCGAGTTCGTTTAGTGCTTGCACATCAAAATTTTTGCGAGGCTGGTCTTTTTTGGGCACTACAATATCTATTGCTAGTTTATGTACCTTTTCGTGAGAACCAGCAGCTACACCCGACACATCTAAACCTACTGGGACTAATATATCAAAGCCCTTGCCCAAACTTTTATTATTCATTTTAGCTGTTGACACGATTTTGTACCTCCTTGGCTAAGTTTTTATAAGCCCTTGCCCCTTTAGACCATTTATCGTATTGCATTATTGGCTTGCCGTGACTTGGCGCCTCGGCTAGCCTAACGTTACGCGGTATTAGTGTTTCAAATACTAAATCGCCAAATACACGTTTAATTTCTTCGTGTACTTGTGAGCTTAAACTTGTACGGCTATCGTACATAGTCATCAATACGCCTAATATCTGAAGTGTGGGATTTAGTTGTGCTTGTATACGATCTATGACTTGTATTAGTTGGCTGAGGCCCTCCATGGCATAATATTCGGTCTGTACAGGGATAATTACGTCTGTTGAAGCAACTAAAGCGTTGATACTTAAAAGCCCAAGCGACGGCGGGCAATCTATAAAAACTAAATCGTATTGTTGTTGGCTTGCCTGCAATACATCGCGTAATTTTGTATCCATGTTTTTATCTGTTGCTAGTTGTACTTCGGCTCCGGCTAAATCGGTATTTGTAGGCACTAAAGATAAATTAGGTTGGCTGGTTTTTAAGATAAGCGAATCTACTTTTGCACCCTCTATTAATGCCTGGTAGATATTTTTAGTAAGGCTAAGCTTATCTATACCCAAACCACTGGTGGTGTTGCCTTGCGGGTCAAGATCTATGACTAGTATTTTAAGACCCATCTTAGCCAAATAAGCAGCCAAATTTATTACTGTAGTTGTTTTACCTACGCCGCCTTTTTGGTTTAATACAGATATAATTCGTTTCATGATTTTTGTGATACCTTGCCTTGCTCTTTGTATTTAAGCTTAACATTTATAGAGGTTGAGGTAAAACTGTTCATGGTTATTTATCCGCATCTAAATATATCCAGCCAATGCGCATATTGCGCACTCCTACAGCAAGGTTACTTATCGAGTTTACATACCTCAGATTAGTATTGGCCGCTGGCAAGTTAGCAGATAAATTACACACTTCTACGCCATTAATCTTAAATGCTGCATTGGTACCAGAAAGTACTATTTCTAAATCTACACCTGCAGTGGTTGCAGTTACCCCAGTATTATTTGTAGGATTAGGTGTAATTGTTGTACCGTTTTTGACGACACAACGCCAAGTTGTGCCATCTGTGGCGGTATCGTACCTAAAGGCTGCAAAGTTACCAGCTGGATTATTTGCAGCTGCCATCACTGCATGTGTTGCACTAGTTATCCCCGCCCATGCTCGCTCTGTTGTTGTTGCAGGCAATTGAACATAAGTTTGAAAGCTTGGGTTAAGCGACGAGTTGTAGTTGGTATTACCAGATATACCATAGTAGTTACCGTTGGCGTTAGCAGTAGCAAAGTTTATCATTGTTGGTTCTGTGTTTGTGCCAGCTATTGCTGTTGCAGAACCGCCTGCACCTGCAGCTGTTGCAATATCACCTATAGCTGTAAATGTTGTAGCTACACCACCAGCATAAGATAGTTGGGTACTTCGTCGTGTATTGGGCTTGGGTATACCCAAGCAATCTGTCCAACCCCTTGAGTTTTGGTAACATTTAAAGTTACCGGAAGCACTATTGTAATACATAGCCCCTTCT
>CAZIHK010000009.1:0-3629 GCA_964539035.1 uncultured Candidatus Saccharibacteria bacterium
TATTAAAAACCACTGGGGGAGGGCCAGCGGTTTTTAAGTTATGCGACGATTATATTTAGCATGTTCCTAAGTGCTAATTAGGCTTATTAACTCCTTAAAATTAATATATTTGCTAAAACGCATCAATTTAAAGGCTTGGAAAGCAATAACCAAGCGTAGTTTATAGTAAGAACAATTAATGAGAATGCGCTGAGTCTGTTTAAAGTTAATTCATAAAAGTAATGCTTGCAATCAATAACAGAGAGACTACAATACTTACTATGCCATCAACGCGAAATAAGTCTAGCAATAGTAAAGATGTAGAATTAGAAAAGCGCCTAAGTTTGCTTGAAAGCGAGGTAAATGAAATGAAAAAAACTATAAAAGCGACAAATAATAAATTCCATAGCAAGTTAAAATTTTGGAGCTCTACACTATTAATCGTAATAGCCTCGATATTTTTTGTATTTTCTTTGGCTGGCTTTTGGTTGAAGCAAAACATTGTAAATACCAATGTTTGGGTGAATAAAACAAGTGCTGTAATACAAGACCCAAATGTACGCAATGATATTTCTGTAGCCTTAACTGACACAATTTTTACTAAGTTTGATGCAAAACAATACATTACAGAACTATTGCCAGAAAAAGCGCAACCACTAGCAGGGCCATTAAGTAGCAATCTAAAAAGTTTTACTCAAAAAGAGATAGATAAAGCCCTGCAGAGCCAACAGTTTATTACGTTTTGGGAGAATTTGAATCAAAAAGCCCATAGTAGTTTGATAAAAAGCCTAGAAAAGGCAGATACAAACAGTAAAGACAAAAATGATTTGTTGTATTTTGACGATGATAAATTGATGCTAAATATACAGCCAATTTATGCAAATATACGTGACAAAATGGCAGCAAAAGGCCTCAACTTTGTAGATAGAATTACGCCCAATCAAGTAGACAAACAAGTGCAAATCGCAAAAGTTAAAAATATGCCCGAAATACTATTAGGATTTAATTTGATAAATAAAGCTGGGTTATTAATGCTAATACCAATGCTTTTGTTTGGTATCGCAGGGCTTCTTATCGCTGTCGATAGACGCAAGGCTCTAATGATTTTTGGGATATCTAGTGTAGTGTTGCTTATTACTAATGTACAAGCATTATATCTCTCTAAATACCCGTTTATGGATAATTTTAAAAGTGCTTTGCAAAGCAGCGATAGTGCATCGGCCCAAGCTATATTTAATATTTATACCAAAGACTTAATATATCTAGATAGACTGGCGATTGTGCTAATGGTAATTTTGGTGCTATTCGCCTTTTTGTCGGGACCCGCAAAGATATCGGTATGGTTGAGGCTGCAGGTATCTAAATTGTTTACAGCTAAATCAAATTCACCAATAGTAATATGGCTATCTAAAAATGCTAACTACCTGATTACTGGGATACTAATTTTCGCTTTCATATTTACTATATTCCCAATAATCCATAGCGTCTGGTACTTGGTCACTTTGTATATATTAGTAGGGCTTATTTGTGTCTTGTTACTTAGCATCAAAAGCACATCATTGCTTCAAACAAAAAAGAATAAGAAAAAATAGCCAAATAAAATACCCTATGATTATTAAATATAGGGTATTTTAAAGTTGACCTGTTATTTCTTTACTTCGTGTTTGGTTTCGACTTTAGCAGGCGCTGTTTTTTTACCCAAGTAGATTTCCCTGACTTGGAACAAAAGATACCAACCTATGGCTGTACCAATAATGCTGGAAAACAAACTAAAAATCCCACCATTATAAGTAAATAAAGTAACTATGCCATAAGCAATATTGACTATTGATATTATAAATAGCATATTCCAGCCAGATTTTTTAAATTTACGCAAAGCTGGGAAAGCAACAAACATCAAAATTGCCTCAACCGCTAGTATTAGTAATGTTATCCATAAGCTAGCTGTCAAATTATTAGTAACAATTTTAGTACCTGTCCCATATATGGCATTGATTTGGTTTGCCCAATCCGCCACCGAACTAGCTGTGCGTGCTCCTTCGTATGCGAACCAAGCTAGCAACAAAAATAGTAGACCACCTGCTAGAGTAATCCAGGGTGCTATATCGGCGATTATTTTTTTTGCATTTTTTGGTATTTGAGGTAATTGCTTAGAAACGCCTACTAAGGCTGTCTCAAGGGTATCTAATGGACCCATATTTGTTCTCCCTTTGACTTAATACAAAAATGATAAGGCTTTATTTTAATCTGCACAAGTAGATAATATTTAACTAATCTTTAGGGGCATGTTTTTAGATATAAAATTGAAACAAAATTGCAGACGCTAGCAGCAATGCGCAAAGTATCCAGATAAAGATATCTAGGCCTTTTTTAGTGAGATTTTTCATCCACTTAACATCAGAGGCATTTTGCCTAAGCCAGGCGTAGTTAATCACTAATAAACCTAAGAAATTAAATATACAAAATATACAAATTGACTTAATTGAATATGTACTTGTATGCAAAAACCAAAGACCAAACAAAAGAACAAAAAAACTTAAAAAGTGTATACTAAAGCGCATTTTTTTTGTAACTAGACCGCCACTTAGGCCGACTATTGCTACTGTTAAAAATACAATGAAAAACATAAGGCTCATAATTGAATTAGGAAAGCCGAATAAAGAGGCTTGATGCGAATTTAAAACATTTGAGCAGCTAAAGACGCCATTTAGATTACAACTTAAGATTGCATCTGGGTTTTTTAAAAGAGTTAATTTTTCTAGGGTTTGCCAAAAAGAGGCTACAATCCCAATCGCAGCACCGATAGTCATAAATAGGTACAACTTTTTGATCCGTTTCATATTGTCTCCTTTAGCTAAGTATTTTACACTATATGTTACATAAGCAATTTTATTGTGGGTAAAATATTGATAGTATTTGCTTAATGAAAAATAAAAAAATAATTGTATTTTCACATGGATTTGGATCACGCAAGGACGACCGTGGCATTTTTACGTCAATTGCCGAAAAGTTGCCCGAATTTACGCCTTTTATGTTTAATTACAGCAAATTTAATAAGAATTTAGGTATCCTTACTGTTACGTCAATTTCTAATCAAGTACATCACCTAAAAAGGGTTATTGATTGTGCAAAACAACTATACCCAAGTTCTGATTTATATATCATTGCTCATTCTCAAGGCTGTTTAGTGCCATCCATACTTTGCCCCGATAATGTCAATAAAGCAGTATTTTTAACACCAGTAACACAGTTTGATGACGGACTGATAATGGACTATTTTAGCCAGATAACTGGGGCATCAAAAAATCGTTGGGGCAATTCTATATTCCCCCGTAGGGATGGTACAAAAATGATAGTTCCTAGGATTTACTGGGATGATATGCAAAATTTAGAACCTCAGTTATCTTATGATGATTTTTGTAAGAAGATACCGACGAGTGTAATTTATGCTAGTAATGATGAAGTTATAAGTGCTGTATCACCAGAGCCGATAAAATCAAAGTATTTGTATAAGAGTTTTACGCTAAATGGTGACCACGCATTTTCTGATAAATC
The DNA here is from genome assembly GCA_964539035.1 of uncultured Candidatus Saccharibacteria bacterium. GTDB lineage: Bacteria > Patescibacteriota > Saccharimonadia > Saccharimonadales > CAIOMD01 > CAZIHK01. The sequence goes on from CAZIHK010000009.1 coordinate 3,535, forward strand.
GGACAGAGCAAAGATGATTAAGCTTGTTTGTGAATTGCTAAACGAACAGTAAATAATTTTATTGCTTCCCTTACTATAAAGAATAATAATGCCTG
>CAZIHK010000010.1:0-45246 GCA_964539035.1 uncultured Candidatus Saccharibacteria bacterium
AATTACGGCCTTGCGATGCATGCCCGTAATCTCAACGATAGATGATATGATTTCTGTTTTTCGATTCGCACCTGCCTTTTTATAGGCAGGTAACTTTTCTCGGATAATCTCGCTCATAGTAGCTCTTTTCATACCAGAGACAGGGTAACCCAAATTACTATCTAACCGAAGCGCAATGGGTAACTTTTATTATTATCTGATGCGATTGACTTTCATGTAACGTGGGTGTGTAATTAAAGTACAAAGAGGTTGGAGCGTTGAGATTTACCCCTTATTTGGTCGCTTGGGGTAAAAGTAGCTAGTAGCGAAACCGGGCAACCAAGACCTAAATAGGTACCTAAATAACAGTACCAGCGAAACTTGGCTTCCATAAAGTCGTCGTCAAACTCTTTGCACGCATAAACCTAAAAAAGGAGGGTATTTTTAGTTTAGTGAAGTGCAAACAAACATAAAACCGACCTTTTAAAGATAATTTAGGAGGGGTATTTTATGAACAACCCAGTGACACGCCATGATTTGCAGTTACTGCTACAACAAACAGTAAGTACGATACTTAATAAGACAATAACTCATGATGAGTTTAATAATATTGCTCAAAGTATAAATCAGCGTATGTGTTGCAAGCAAGACGCCCAAAATTATATTGAAGCATCAAAACAGAAGATTCTAGAAAGGGTATTAATACCCATAAACGAACAGCAAGTGCTCAACCAACAACTAATTGCGCAGATTGATATATTTGGTAAATACTTAGCCCGTTTAGACCAAAAAATAGATAATTTGCAGAAATCAATTAACATAGTACAGAGTGAAACCGAAACTACTATGAGCCGTAACCAGAATAATCCGGCACGTACAGTATTAGAGCAACTGTACGCTTAAAAACCAATATCCCTTATATAAAAGTAGGTATAGTGTACCTAATATATAGGGGATGTTTGATTAGCTTTGGGTAAAGTAATTGATTTCGTTTACTACATCTAGCAAGGCTTGCGCTTTGACCTTTTCGTCTACTATAGATTGCGCTGATTCGTAAGCACTGGGTAATAACGATTTGTCATCTGAGGCTTGTATCATCATCATGGTGGTGCGAAACTTTTCTTCGGGAGTTTGATCTAGGTGGCCAACTAAAGGCGATAAATCTTGAAGAACTTTTTGTTTTAAATCTAATAAGTCGGTATCATCTTCTTTATCTACAGCAGGCTCATTTTTTTTAGGCAAAACAGGCAAGGCATCAGTATGGTCATCGCTTATGGAGCTTGAACTAATCACTGGCACAGCTGGGATTTCACTTAAATTATCGATAGTTTTGTCGTCATGTGCGCTATCGTTGTGTGGCTCCGCCATTATAATTTCTGGTGTTGACATAGGGTCATGCATTGGTACTACGCCATTGTCATGAACCGGTTGGTTGTCGTCATCTTTATGATTATCATCGTTATGGCCAAACATTTTGCTCCCCAATTAGTGTATCTTTGCTAGTACAATAGCATAAGCGCTTAGCTGTTAAAAGGGTAAAAACTAATTTTAAACAACTACATAAGTCGTGTTACTTTATAAATATAATAAAATAAACTTTTACTGGAGATCATTAATGCTAGACGACCTTAAACTTATACATGAACGTGATGCTCAAGATGCGCTAGGCATAGCCGAAAAACAATGGCAACAACTAGATTACGATTTTAATTTACCAGATTTAAATTTTGGCGTAGCTGATATTGATAATGTTGTTTTTGCCGGTATGGGCGGTTCTGCACTAGGAGCACTGCTGAGCGTTACTTGGCCAGGATACAGCGTGCCATTTGAAATATCACGTGATTATAAAATACCAAAATATGTAGACCCAAAAACATTATTTTTTGCATCAAGCTATTCTGGCAACACAGAAGAGACCATAGAAGCCTTAAACCAAGCCGAAAAAACTGGCGCTAAAATTGTAATCATTGCCTCTGGCGGCAAATTGACCGAAATTGCTGGCCAAAAAGGTTACCCAATTGCAATATTACCCCAAGTGACCCAGCCAAGATATGCTACGCTTTATAGTTTTAAGGCATTATGTAGCTGGCTGATAAAAGCTGGTTTATTAGACGAAGAATTTGCTAATGCAGAGATTAATAAGGCCGTTAAGTCTATAAAACAATCTACTGCTGGTTGGCGCCCAGATGTGGCAACAGGCCAAAACTATGCTAAACAAATCGCCCAAGAGGTCATTGGCAAAAGCGCAGTAATTTATGGCGGACCTTTAATGTACCCAGCTGCCTATAAGTGGAAGATTAGCTTTAACGAAAACGCCAAAAACATCGCCTGGTGCAACCAATATCCAGAGTTTAATCACAACGAATTCTTAGGTTGGACTAGTCACCCGCAAGAAAAGCTCTATGCAGTTATCGATTTACGTTCTAATTTAGAGCACCCGCAGGTGCAAAAACGTTTTGAAGTAAGCGAAAGGCTGCTTAGTGGTCGCAGGCCAGCACCAATTGTTGTACAGACACAAGGCGAAACATTGCTAGAGCAAATGCTTTGGGCAGTGGCACTTGGTGATTTTGTGACTTTGTATACGGCCATCTTGAATGGATTAAACCCAACACCAGTAGATTTAATAGAAAAGTTCAAAAAAGAACTAGTGTAACCTCATTATTCAGCTGTTTGCTTTAAACAGGCCGCTGATGATGATTTCTAGTGGTACTTGTTCTATGGTTATGTCTTGTATCGGGTATTCATTAAGCCCCAAAAAAATGATAAATAATAAAACTTCAGTTGATTAGCGAAAAATTTTAGCGACAGTTTCTAAAGGGGATGCTTTATGTCTCTGGGCTTCGAACTAGCACATCGCAGCCATAAGTTTTGTTTTTGCATACATTGCTGTTATCTGTACTACTATAGGGGTAAATTTTGTCTAAATGCTTTATTCGTATCTTAGATCTTCTGTGGAATCTTTGCGGATAGCTAATTATTGTTAATCATAAATAGTTCCGAGTATTCAGCAATAGTCATCATCTCTACATTGCTTTGGGATTTGTGCTCTAAAATATCTTTATCACCTGTAATGATAAAGGCTTTTTGGGCTATAGCAAGACGCAAAATATCCGTGTCGTTTATGTCTCGGATTTCTTCTTTCGACGGTATGTCATAATCATGGCAATATTCTACTAATTTTTGTCTTACTTGGCGTACAAATTTTTGTGATACTTTAGGCCGGACTATTTTCAAAAAATTTACAAACTCATCTATTGTGTAATCCGACAAAACCATCTCTTGGTGGGCTAGGACGTGCCTTAATGTAATTTCTGGTTCGCCACCATATAAAATCGCACTTATAAGAATGTTTGTATCAACTACAATACGGTAACGATTCTTACTTTTGGGTAAACCAGCGGCCTGATTTGCGGCGTGTTTCTGTAATAGTGTCAGCCACTTGTTTCTCCGGCTGGGTTTTAGTTTGGGCGCCAACTTTTTTGCCTTCACGGAAAATATACTCCCATTCTGTTTCGTTTTTAAGATATTGCATGGCTGCAGCTCGCAAAAAATCGCTACGGCTGCCAAACTGCTCTGTTGCCTTAGCATCAATTTGTTCAACTAAAGCCCTTGGGAACGAAATGTTAAACGTTTGCGCATCTGCCATATTATGATCCTTTCTAGCAAAAATTGTATGAAAATTGTATGAATAAGTCAATATTAAAGTCTAGATTACTATCCATCATCTATCATCCAGTGTTTATCGTCTATCTTCTAACTACTCGTAGCGGAGAGCTTCTATTGGGTCTTTGCGGGCGGCTTGGATGGCTGGGGCCATACCAAAAATGATACCAACCATAGTCGATACGCCCGTGGCTATTAAGATTGTTTCAAGTGATAAGGATGGGTGTATAGATGTGGTTATCCGGATAATAAAGCTGGCAAATAGCGAAAGCAAAACACCCAAAATACCACCAAAAATGCTGATTGTTGTCGCCTCTACCAAAAATTGGCTTAATATTTGATTATTTGTTGCCCCTACGGCCTTGCGTACGCCTATCTCACGTGTTCTTTCGCTGACACTGGCGAGCATTATGTTCATGATGCCAATACCGCCTACAAGTAAGGATATCGCTGCGATAGCTGCTACAAAGTTAGTTAAAATGCCAAAAACTTGATTAGCAGCATTCAAGTATTCACTTTGTTTAATGATAGAAAAATCTTCTTGGCCGCTATGGTTAGCTAGCAATACTTTTTTAATATTTTCGCTTACAATTTCTACCGATGCGTTTTTAGCAACTTTTATATCTAATTCGCTAATAGGTAAAGTACCACCAACCAATTGTTTGCCGGTTTCTATGGGAATATAGATTGCATTATTAAAATTAGTACCTATGTTTAAGGGGTTCTCATTATTTATCGACAATATCCCACGCACCGTGAACTCTTGGCCCCTAATGGTCATAACACGACCAATTGGGTCACGCACTTTAAATAAATCGGCTGCAATATTGCTACCAATTATCGCTGTAGAACGGGTGGCATCCCTCTCTGTGAAAAATTCGCCGAACTGTAGTTTTTGGCCTAATACCTCGGGGTTTTGCGGTGTTGTAGCCATAATTACTGCATTTGCATAACTTGGAGTTTCGTAGGTGCTGGCAATGCCGGTAATCATGGCGCTATAGCTAACGTTACTTACGCCAGAAATTTTTTTAATATCGGCAATATCTTTATCGGTCAATGTACTTGTGCCGACTGGGGTACTAATATTGACATGTGTTATGCCTGCTGCCGGGTTAATATCGAATGCCTTACCTGGCCTTATAGCAATTACATTTTTGTCTATCTGGTTTATTTGGCTTAATACTTGGTTTTTTACACCCTCGCCTATAGATACAATCATTACTACGCTTGTAACACCAATAATTACGCCTAGCATTGTTAGTAAACTACGTACTCGGGCTACTTTAATGCTGGCAAATGCCATTTTGATGTTAGTTAAAATCATTTGATGGCCGCCTTAGCTAGCTTCTTCTTTTTAGATTCGTTGCGGTCGGTAATTAATTGCTCTTCGTCTACGCTTGGCGCGTTATGCAACTGTTTAATATTGGCAGTCTCGTGGGTTTTAAGGTCTTTATCTTGATGTATACGGCCGTCGCGCATATAAACAACTCTATTAGCATATGCTGTTAAATCAGGGTTATGGGTGACCATAATAATAGTGTTGTCGCCTCTATGGATTTCTTTAAGTAGCTCCATGATTACTTCGCTGCTAGTAGTGTCTAGATTGCCAGTTGGCTCGTCGGCAATTATTAGGCTTGGGCGATTTACTAATGCCCTAGCAATGGCAACTTTTTGGGTCTGCCCGCCACTTAATTGGCGGGGGTAATAATATTCGCGAGATTGCAGGCCGACCTTTTCTAGTATTTGACTAGCACGGTGTAGGCGGCGTAAATTAGTCATGCCTCTATATGCCAAGGGCAGGGCGACATTATCGATTACCGTCATGCGTGGTAATAAATTAAAACTTTGGAAAACAAAACCAATTTTGTCGCGGCGAGCTTTAGCACGTGCATTGCTGCGCAAACGCGAAACAATGCGATTGTCTAATGTGTATACGCCTTGGCTAGATCTATCTAATAAACCAATAATATTAAGCAAAGTACTTTTGCCAGAACCGCTAGGGCCCATTATTGCTATAAATTCTCCTTTATCTACGGTCAAAGAAACGTCATCAAGAGCTAGTGTGGTAGCATTGCCAAAGCCGTAAACTTTGCTGATATGGTCTAATTTTATTATCGACATTACACATAGTTTACGAACAGAGGTAGAATATGACAAGCTTAAGTTCAAACATTTTTGTAAATATATATTATTAACATTAATTTGCTGATAAATAATATATAATCTTATCTGTTGTCTGTGACTAAAATTGCTATTTTTTGACGAGGAGAGGTCGCATAGTTGGTCTAGTGCGCCGCCTTGGAAAGGCGGTATAGGGGCAACTCTATCAAGGGTTCGAATCCCTTCCTCTCCGCCAGGAGAAAATGACTCACCATTTATGGTGGGTCATTTTCTCCTTGTTGAAAGAAGTGGGATTCAACATGCACTGCGTAGCAGAGGGTTCGTGTAGCGAGCGGTCACGCGCATGAGCTTGCTCAGAGCATAACCCGAGTGGATATAAGGAGCTTAAGCGACTGCTATCGCCTTCCTCTCCGCCATGACGTTTATACCTAAAGATATTCGAGCTAAAAACCTATATGCTATATTTGGGTCATGGAATACAAAATCGTTACCGAATAGTGTCGAGCTCTTGTTTTAATGCTAGCCTTGCAAGGTTTCTAAATATTCCAGCGTAAACTTGAGATTCGTCATATCCTTCTCTAAATTCTAGCAACCAGCTATCCTCTAGCTCTTCTAGCCTTGACACCTTTAGTTGGGCACCGCTTGTTGCGCTTTCCCATTCAAAATATTGGGCATCTTCTGAGCCAAATTCGGCAAAACCAGACATCCCGTTATGTAAATGTCGACGTGGTTCACCACTGTATACCCTGCCACCAAAAGAGTTGGTCGCCATGTACACGCAATCGGGTTTGGCTATTTCTTCAAGGTTTGATATCTCATATTGATACATTCTATCTATAGTTGGGAGGCCATTGCATAAACTTTGGGATATTTCGCTAACATTTGCAAAACTAATAACTATGCCAGGCCTAACTTTTTCAAAAAGTTCCTCAAAAGCAAGATCTTCGGTCTTAGCTACTTGGGATTCTCTCAATCCTTCATTTATTGCTTCTTTTTCGCTAATAGTCGTTTTCATTATTTAGATTCCTCTTTCTCTTCTTTTTCGCTAATATCCTTAAACATAAGTATGCTAATGTAAGCTATTTCTGGTTCGTCTATTCTGTAAATATCACCGAGCAATGGATTGTCATGTAATTCTTTGGCATCTACTCTACGGCCAAGCAAAAGCTCTATTGCCTCCAAATGGCTACCTAGGCTATCCCATAACTTCAAAAATACTGGTTCTATATCCGAAAGTCTTGCATCTGTCTCAAGCCCATGAATTTTACGTGTTACGGCACCATATTCATCTACGACTGGGCACTTTTTGCTAAATTCATTATTTAGTTTTGGGGTCTCAGTTATGCCTATAGCCTCATCCCTATTGGATAAATTGCTAGTAATATTGTCGGTATTGATATGCTCTAATCCTACAAATCCCAGGTGCCTAAAAATTGCAGTTTTTTTGGTTTGACCATCTTCACCCTGTTCTTCAATAACTTCGCGTCTAGAAAAAGCATAAACTGGAGCTAGACCCGATTGAGTTAGTTCATACTCCAGGGGTCTCATAAAATACGGGGCACCACCTATCATTGCCAATTCGCAATTCGACCTAAGTGCAATATCGGCTAATTGCCGTGCCCTAGCGACCATCTCGTATATATTTGGTATTTCCTCAAAGGTCAGTAGGGCTTGTATATGGTGCTTGTCTTCTTCGCTTGGCTCAATTACACCTTGAGATATTTGCTCGGCGTTAGCCTGGTGTTGGGTTAAGTTAAAAATATTCATCTAGTGTCTCTCCTTAGTTATTTTATATTGGGCTTGTTAAAGCTTCATAGGGCAGGTAAGCGTTGCCTAACCTATGGAACCTTTAAGTGGTTCCGGAGTTTTTGATCAATAATCTGTGCTAATGGTCGTTTTCATTATTTAGATTCCTCTTCCTCTTGTTACTTACCAAAAACCTTAAATATACAAAGATCGACACAGGCAAATTCAGCTTGATCGACTAGCCACAAACTACCCAATAATTCAGATTTTACTTGCATATTATTCAACAACCCCTAGGACTTTTTGCAGTGTTGATTGTCTCTTGCATTCTTCTTCGATTTTGGCCTGATCTTCAAGGGCTTTTTGCTGATCAATTGTTGTCCTGCGTAGCTGCTCTTCTGCATCCTCTTTGGCCAATCTTTTTTTACGTTTCGCTAAACATTCTTCTTCGTACTCCGACAATCCAGAACGGAATGCTTCAGCGTCTTCAATACTTAACTCATTAAAGTTGTAGCTATATTCATTTAATTGATATGTGGAATCTTTATCCCCACTCCTTTTATTGCTGATTGATGCTGGATGCACTTTGCCTTCCCAGCTTAAAGTAATTTCTGGAGTAATTGGTAACTCTATTGAGCAATGAGCTACAGAGTTGTATCCCTCAATGTGATTGAACCCATAGGGTATCCTTATTGTATAAAATCGCCCGGATTCTCTTGCTATTAAGGAAATTGTTTGTACTAACCTATCGATGCTCGCATAGCGTTTTTTTTCGTTTTCGATCTCTATCTCTTCTAATCGGGTTCTTTCGCTGCACAGATAATTGTCTGCAGCTTTTTCTCCTTGCGCAATTTTACGAGCTGAAGCGCCAAGAATGCCAAAAAGGCGAGTTGACTCACGATATGGTTTTTCAATATAAGCAGCACCGTAAGCAAGTTCTGCATCGTGAACTGGTTGAGCAAACATATTTATCGGCCTTCTTGTTTGTTTATTCTTTTTATACATAGTTTATCTCCTAAATTTACTTAGATGTTGGAACACGACTGCTGTTTGGGCGGAGTCGTATAACGGATTATGAGTACCTCCAGCATAATCTTCTGGGCTAACAGTAATCCCGTATTTTTTGGCGTAGCTGTCTACCGAAGTAGGATCTTCGTTTATTTGTAGCAAGCTTGCCGATAAATCAATAAGAGGATAGGGGCCATCAAAGTCACCGATATAACCTCTGTCATGCATGTCTTTGATAAGCCCAGACTCTACCGGTGTGGCCATGTGTGCGATAACCAATGATCCTAAATTCTTGGCCTTTTCGATGTAATAGTCAGAAAAATCTTTCAATAAGGCATCGTAAGTGCCATGTGATATGTCAATCGACTCCATCTGAGGTAATACATTTTGTGCAACCCACTCGTTAACTTCTTCTTCAATTGGGCATCGACCAATAAATCTATCGGTCTCGTCGCAGCCTTCGTAATATATTGCGGCAACCGCAAATGGTTGGCCCCAAAGACCGTTAGTCTCTGCGTCAAAGCTAAATATTTTTGTCATTGTTTAAATCCTTTTTTAGTTTATTGGGCTTGTTAAAGCTCCATAGGATAGGCAAGTATTGCCAAGCCTATGGAACCTTTAAGTGGTTCCGTTATTTATTTGGTCTGCCAACTGCGCTTTTTGTGAGGATCTTTATCTAGTGATCATTATTAATTTTGTATATCTAGACGTAGGCTTTTTGCGATTTAAGCCTACGATTTTTGTGCGCTGATTAAAGCAGATTTTATTAGGTGTTTGTCTTTGGCTCTTTAGATGAGCCTCGGTAATTATGATATAAAATTGATAATATGTCAATATACGATAGTAAATAAATATTATATTAGATAAGATTCATTCAAACAAAAATTGACAAATTACAAAATTACTGAATAATTAAGGTTATGGAATTAGACATTTGCCTAAAAGCCGGGTTAAACGAATCGCAAGCTGTTACTTATTTGCACTTAATTGACAACGGGCCACTTACACCGCCAGAGATTGCCGAAGACATTAGCGAGTCTAGAACCAATGTTTATAACATTTTGAATCAACTGCAAAAATTTGGATTAGTAGAGACCTCACCTGGTAAAAAATCTTTATTTATGGCCAAGAACCCTAGCGCACTAAAACAGCTGGCTGTTTTTAGAGCCCAACAAGCCCAAAAAACATTACAAGAAATAAACGCCTTATTACCAAATATAATGTCGAAATTCCGCCTATCTCATGACCAGGCTGGGGTGGTGCATATGGATGGCGTAGATGCTTACGAAGACATTTTTGATGATATTTTTAGAGAAAAATCAGAAGTAACGATTATTAGAAGCGCCCAAGAAACTAACGATCCAGCAATACTTATCGAAATCGAAAAGCAAATCAAAAGATTGAATAAAGCTAAAATAAATTGCAAAATTATTGAGCCAAAACTTTTTGAAAAATACAATCATAATCTGGCCAATAATATATTCGTAAAATACTCGGACGACAAACCCATGCCATCCCAGTTGATACTTTATGGCAATAATTTAGTTTTTAACACTTTTGTCGATGGGGTTTCTTGTACGGTAATAACTGACCCTAACATTGCAGAAACCCATAGATTTATATTTGAGTTTATGTGGAATAATCTAAAATAAACTGACCTAAATCTTGTGTTAGTATTGGCTCTTGAATGAAACTTTAAAGGCAAACGAAGTGCTTACTTATAGCAGGATGAGTTACAATATTCATGATTAACATATTCAAAAAATGGATATATAGAGATGACAGATAGTCACATAATAACCACAGAAAAGCTGCTTCAAGACATAAAACCAGTCATTGATTATTACAAAAAACCGGAGGTGGCTGGTATTTTGTTATATGGTAGCTGGGGTAGGGGTGAGCAATTGCCGCATTCTGATGTAGATATTGCTGTTATTTGTAACAACAAACATGCGGTCGAAGAAATAGAAGACACTAACTGGGAAATTAACGATTATTTTGTAGAACCAACTAAGTACGATTACGAATATTTATTTACCCAATCTTTGCCAGAAAGGATGTTTCGTGAATTCGGCCATTTTTGGACAGAAGATACACGCTTTAATTGGCAACAATCCAAAATTCTTTATGACCAAAACGACATAGTTAAACAATTACTGGCTAAAAAAGCCTACCTACCAGCCAAAGAAGCAGAAGCTAACCTAAATGTAATTATTATTGTCATAGAAAGGTTGTTGAACTACCACTTGCCGAGATATGTAGATGCTGAAAAATACGTTGAAGCTCAAATACTATTGAATGGGCTGGTAAATCATGTGGTGCACTACATATACAACAAAAACGGGCTATTATTACCGTATTCATCAGCTTTATTTTATTGGTTTGATAAAAAAGATTTGCTGGGTAAGCAATCAGTATTGAATCTATTTAGTAATACCGGACTCAACAAAGATGAATGCTTACAGAGAATGAAATTATTTTGGGAAGTTTGCAATAAACTTGGGATTAAACTAAAAATACGAACCCAAAAAGAATATCTACAATACTTTTTTGAGCTCAACGGCACCAAAAAATGGGAAGATTATTATGAAAAACAATAAGGTTTTAATACTTACGGGCCCCGGTGGTTCCGGGAAATCTACAATTGCTGAGCTGTTGAATGATAAATACGGATATACTCTGATTGATGGTGACCAATTAGATACCGAATTCTTCCCCGATGGTGGACAGTGGTTGCCGGAGAACAAATTGAGATTAGCGAATGCACATGACAAGATACTTACCGCCACCAAAAAAGACTACCTCCTAGGTAAGAATATTGTTCTTGATTATATTATTTTTGGAGATTATTTGAATTTTTTTGATAAGTTTAAAAAAGAGTTTGGTAGTAATCTTGAGGTGAGAGTTTTACTACCCGGCGAAAAAGAAACCATTTTGCGAGATAAAGATAGGCAATGCTGGACAACTGGTGTCAAGCGCATAAAAACTGTACGAGAAGAGTTTATTAGTTTAAAGAATGGTATTGGAGAAGAGAACTTCATTGACACGTCAGATCAAACACCACAAGAAACGGCAGAGAATATATTTGAGACAACTACTAATTCGGCTAACCAAATTATGAAAAAGGTTGAATCAGCTGGCGGGGTAATAATTAACGAGTTCAGCGAAGTGGTAGTTGTATTTACAGACACAAAAAGCTGGCAACTCCCAAAAGGTACGGTAGAAAAGGATGAAAGTTACTTTGATACTGCAACAAGAAAAATCAAAGAAGAAACGGGTTTAAAAAACCTTAATTATGTAAAAGAACTGCCTGCATATTCGAGGATATCCACACACGAGGATAACACCATTAGATATATTCATTATTTATTGTTCCGTACTAAAAAGCAAAATCTAACAGCAAGCGCGGAAGTGACAGAATGTAAGTGGGTACCAATTGAGGAGATCGAACACGAATTAACTCACCCAGAAGATAAACAATTTGTAAAAAATATTGTTAAAGAAATTTAACAAAATAAATCTTATTCCAAATAATCTAATACTTCTGCAATCAGTTTTATGGTTTTGGCATTATGGTCATTTTCGAACCATTTGTAAGAATAATCTCTTTCTATTAATAGGGCATCAACCTCGATATCTTGGGCCGGTTTGTAGTCCCACTTGTACATATCGCCGACCATTAAGGCATCGCTCTTTTTAAAACCGTGTGATGCAAGCAGCTCAATTATTCTTTCACTCTTGCCTTCGGGGTATTCTGGTGCAAATTGGATTTCATCCAATACGTCATCTAGGCCCATGCTGAGCACCATTTGCTTGCGGTTTACCAATGCCTCTTTGGGTGGTAATGGGCTGGTAGATAGCAAAACTCTTTTTATACCTAATTTGCCTATAGCCTCAAGCGTTTCATGCGCTATAGGTACGGCCTGCATCTCTGTAAAAGGGTCAGCTTCTTCGTCGGCATAGATATGCCAAGGCTCGGCGTAATTTTTGTGTTTTGGCGGCTCCCAAAGAGTACCATCGCCATCAAAAAATATTATCTTTTTCATGTATTTATCCTTTTATAAGTAGGTTATATTAGTTTTTTGCAAGTGCAGATTTATGCGCAGTAATGTACAAATCGCGACGGGCAGGGATACCAAGTTTTTTGTCTTCTTGGTCAGAGGCAAAATGTGGATCGTGCATGGTATCTATCATATTGCTGTTATCGTACTGGTCTTCTGTTATGCCGAGTCTTTGCATACTTAGATTAATACTATCCTCTACTACACCTCTAAAATCGGCCGTAAAATGATCTGTTGGTTCAAATGAGTCGCCAGGCTTCCAGTATGGATTGTCTAGATTTTCTACATAACCATCTTGGGCCCAACCAGGTAGTACTTGTTGCATTTTTTCGCTATCTGTAAAGCTGAATAAAAAATCCTGTTTTTCTATAGCGGATCGTAAAGTTAAACTCATAGTACTTATGTCTACATCACCATAATGTTCAATGGCTTTGCGTAAGGCATATTCTACGTAAGGCAAGCCATCTTGGCTATCTGGGCATGCAGTGGTGCCATATTGATTTGGCCTAGTAAGATGCATAAAGCCGATTATTGTTCGGCCATCTTGTGTTTTAAATTCGATATTTAAATCCCCGCAGTCAGCTAAACGGCAGGCTAGCACTGGGCAATCTTCTGCGTCAGAAAAAAAGGCGTTACAGCCATTTACTTGACGCCAACCTTCTGGGTTTGTAGAAGCACTGCCATTAGCTACATACATATCAAATTCGTCAGAAAAACCGACATTATTGCCTGTCACGGCAACAATCATGGTTTGTTCTGGCTGAATGCCTAAGCAAGTAAGTGCATCTAAGGTGTTTTTTTCCGGGCAAAGGTTACCTTTTTCACGGTTTTGGCTAACGGTTAGATCTCTGCTAGCACATTCACCCAAGCAATAAGTGGTTGCCATTTTGACAGCCTCGGTAGGTGTTAAACCTTCGGTAATGTATCGCGATTTAATTTCTTCGAAAGATGGGCAAGTTCTTGTCAGCGTACTACCGACAACATCAACCATGCTGATGGCAGATATAGTTTCGTCACCGACGGGGTATGTTACTAAGCCGGGCACTTCTATTACATCTCTGGGTTGTTCGTTGTTTGTGTTTTTCATTTTGTTATTTTCTTGGTTAAAGTTACGCATATAATAACTCCTTATGGTAAAAATGTCAATGTTGTTACCTAAATTGATCTTATATAGTTTACGCAATCTGGGCAAAATCCAGCATCCATTTTGCGATGGTGTCGTAATTCGCTTGAAAGGCCAACAGCTTCTTCTGTGCTAATGGATTGGTGCATAGTACAAAAATTTGCACAGTGTCCTGCATAAATAGGCAAAAATTCACCTCGTGGGTCAGGGTTGGCTATTGTAGCTTGGTCCAAACCAACCATATGCCCGTACTCGTGTCTCGCGATATGTCTGGTTACATCACATTTTTGCTGTTCTGTAAGATTGTCTGACATGATGTATTCGTACAGAGACTGTACAGTTGTATTATCTAAATTTGCGCCCAACACGAAGTTATTTAAACCACCTTCGCCATCTGATATGGTCATACCTCTGGCTGTTAAAATAAAGTTATGGAAGTAGCCTTGTGGACCAGTTGAGGTCTGTATTAAGTGATACAAATTATCGAACAAAAGCTGACCCTCTTGGACATTTGGGTTAGGATTGTAGATTGTAGAATCATCTAGCAGTTGTTCTAGTGTTGCATCGGTACCAACTATTTGGTCGTAATCGACATTAACTTTTGGCATACGGCTCATCATTTGGACTACGTCATCTATGCCAAACATAGCTGCTTGGTATAGGTGAGGGTAGTAAAGTTCTAATTGACTATCAATAATCAATCTCATTTCTGGCACTTGTGGCTCTTGCTCGTAGTTTTGTGGGTATTTTGGCTCTTTATACATGCTTAATCAGCAATTCTTGATTTTAGATATTCTCTAATCTGTTCTGTGGTAAGATTTATTGCGCCATCTAATCTTGCCAGACCATTAATTTGATGGCTTACACCAATACCGGTGTCTAGATTGAAAGTCGCCACGCTTTCAAGCTCACCTTCTGGGGTATCTTTGATCTCCAAGTTAGCTACCTGTTCATTGCTTTCCGTATCTTCATATATAGACAGACACCCTACTGAAGTTTCACCTCGAAAAAAGGCATGGACTATAGGGCGGTCAAAATCATGCCAACTATGTGGTGTTATGTATAACTCTTCGCTCGTAGTTTTATCCTCTAGTTCAATCGAAAAAGATTGAGAACTGTCCACTGAATTTATTAATTTCTCACTTTTTGACTTAATCAATGACAGCAATGTTTGGTAGCTATTATTGATTTTTTCTTCATTCGAGACAGTCTTTTTTTCTGCTTTAAATGTATTTCCTAAATTTTCCATATTGTTCTCCTTTATATAATTAATTTCTTTTAGCTTGCAGTGAGCTACTTGCGTAAACTCCGTGAGTTTCTTCGTATTCTCTGGTGAGTATTACATCACCTAATAGTTCAATTTCTTCTATTCTGATAACAGGGAAGTCAACTTCCTCGTAGCTTGGCTCTCGGACGATTTTTGATGAGCGGCCAACTAAGTCTTCTAGAGCTTGCATTTCGTGGTCAGCAAGAATTGATTCTTGTGGCAGATATACCTGAGCTGTTTCTGGTATGTGGTCTATTAATCGTTCGGGTAAATCATTTGGAATGGCTATTTGTTCTTGAAGTTTTTGAGCTTGTGCAAAGATGTAGGCTATTTTAGTACAAAATATTTCGTACATATTGCGGCTAGCAAAGTTTCTCGCATAAAATGTAGACTCAATGCCATTGTCTAATGACTTAAGTTCGTTTTCTAATAGGGCAAGAATATGCATATCACCATGTTCTGTGCCTTCCTCGTAAGTCGTTTTCACTATGTAACTCCGTTTATTACAAAACTAATATAGCATATTGTCAATTATATGTCAATACATAATTAACAATAATATTAAACAGTTATAATAATAATTGTAAAAGTAAGATTAACAAATACGATTATATCTGTTAATATGCTCATATGACTACAGACCAGCTAGTAGAAGTCGGCCTAACTCTGTCGCAGGCAAAAGCTTACCTTGCACTTTTAAAACATGGTGCTATGACCCCCACGGTATTAGCAGGTTTAATCGACGAAAGTAGAACAAATACCTATGCAGTGCTGGACAGATTGGTGGGTCTTAAGCTAGCAGAGCAAGTAAAAGGAACCAAAAAAGTTTATAAAGCCGCTAATCCAACGCATCTAGAAGAATATGTTAGACATCAAAAAGAAGTAGCCGAAGAAAAACAAGAAAAAGCTCGCCGACTAATGCCGGGTTTAATGGATATGTATTTTAAAACGGATGCAGAGCCAGGAATTAGGTTTTTTAGGGGTAGGGAAGAATTGAAAAAGATTTTTATGGAGCAGTTAGAAACGCGGCAGACGATTTACTTAATAAGATCTTCGGCCGACATCAAATACTACGATTTTGATTTTGTTAGCAATATAAGGTTGGCGGCTGCAAAATATGGCATCCAGCGCTATGGGATATGCCCAGACATTAAAGAGACAAATCCAACAAGGCAAGACGACAAAAGAAGCAATTTAGATAGAACCTGGGTAGATAAAGACGATTATAATGCCGAGGTAGAGTGGACTATATTTGGCGATAAAGTATCGGCAATATCGTTTGGCAAAGAAGGGGTGGGGATGATTATTGAGAGCCCACAAATTGCCGAAAGCATGCGCCAACTTTTTAATTTAGCCAAGGCCGGGGCAAAGGCTCGTTACCCTAAACCAAAATGGGGATATAAAAGCTAGAACTATAGCTAAAGAGCTTTGAACAAAAGCTCTGTTTTAGTAATTATCGGTTTATTTAACCATTCTATACCAATATCAAAGTCTTTTTGATAGCTTTTGTCGTAAAGTTCAGTGATCTCTTTTTTCAAATTCACTAAATTACGGTCTCTCGCTTGCCACTTACTGTTCTCGAATATTTTATATCCCTTAGAGGCAAAAACATCCAATTGCAGATTTCGTAGTTTTGAAATAACAATAGATTCTATTGTCGTAACAATAAGTTGATGGCTTAAGACTTCTAAATCATCTATAGTTTTATCATTTTGCTGTAATTTTAGAATTCTTGCCAATTCTTGAGAATAACTATCAATGCTGATTCTTTCTAGTCTCTTAGTCTTTTCGCTTAAATCCTCGACGAATTCTAACAACTCTTTAGTTGGCTCAATCACTAGCTCTATCTGTTCTGCAGAGATTATAAGTTTATCTCGCTGGTCTTTGGCTAAATTGGCTAACTCATCCTTTTGAGCCCCCAATTTGTAAAAAGCAAGTTGTTTGCGCCCTGCAACATATTTTAGCGGGAAGCCAGTAATCTCGTCGCCACTGATAATAGCGTCAGTATACAAACCATAATCGACTCGGTAATCTAAGGGCTTTTTTATTATAAAAATTTTACCTACCTCTTCTTTGTTTCGTGATGTTTCGCTTTCGCTAAAATGTTTATTTTCGCCCATAGCCCACCTTAATGAATGGGCTAAGTCTGTAGAAATAGTGGCTCTACCTTCTCGAGCCGTAAAACCTGCATCTTTTATGTTTTCGGCGTTTGCTAAAGAGGCTGTACCATGTAGGAAATACTTAACACTGGCTAGAGATTCATCCCCATCGGATGAAATCAATCGTTCGTCATAAAGTATTTCGTGATTTTTAGATTGCTCCATACAAGTTAGCTCTTACGATATTTAACAGTTTAATTTAATATTTTATTTATCTAAATTATCTTGATTTTTTGTATAGCCAAAGTAGATAGCAAAAGCGTACTTGGCAGGATCAAAGCGCTAAACCAAGGTTTGCTGGCATTTAGCCAGGCAAGAAATAGTCCTGCAAACAGATAGGTAATCACAAAAATTATTGATTTTCGGGTTTTACTAAGCTCCCATGCCTTATCGGCAGTAACTTTTTTGTTGCGCAATTCTATTTTTGCTATGCGCTTTTCGAGCTCAATATTATTCATACTATAATGTTTTGTCTGTTAACTGTTATTAAAAAAATTGGAATAGTCTGATTCAATATCAATTTCTTGTAATTTTAGATTAGATGTTTTAACCCCAAAAACATCATCATAAGAGTTGTCATAACAACCATCCAATAAATTATCCATACTAAATAAGTAGCAAGATAATTTTTTGCAAATTTCATATTGTTTTTGTTCGTAATCTATACTAGAATCGTTTTTTTCATCAATGATTGGTGGTCCCATTGTGAAATCAGAAAAATCATTGTAAGCAGAAAAATCATGGTAAGCTATAAACATATTAGCTATATCTGGGTCGCAAAAACCTACGGGCTGGCTAAGCTGGCTAAAAAAGACTGGCCCACCAAAGACTGTTGATATCATTAAATCAAATGGGGTTCTGGTTTCTTGTGGAGCTAGAATTATGTCCTGATTGGTGGCCATATTAGTGTTTGGCGAAACTAAACACACATTAGCTTCACAATATTCTTCATCAGCAAACGTTACCAAAGCTAACTGCTTTAAGATGTTTCGTTTGTCCACCGAGCAATTTTTACAATCGGGGTGTACGTCAACATAGCAAATATCTCCAAAAATAGGAGGATGCAAAAGGGGCGAAGGATTTAAATCTAGCGACTGCCAACTGTCATTGGCGGGAGTAAACAAACCATCTTGCTTAACCCATCTATAGCCGTCTAGCTCCCATTTCTCATTTGCGTTAAATTGTTCTTTCATAAAAGAGGCTATATTCCATTATCATCGTTAAATATTTGTTTGCTAACACAATAACAACTTAGTTTACTTACAATATCGCAATGCTTTGATATTAGTTCTTGTCGCGAGTCCTTATGGTCTAGAATAGGGTTGCTTCTTTTTTCTTTAGGAAAGTCAGGTGCAAATCCTAGAGTACTTAGGGCCAATTTATCAATATTTTCTTGATCAATATATCCGACTGGCATACTTAGTTGATTATAATAAACTGTTCCACAACTTATCAGTTCGATTGCAATATCAAAAGGAATTCTTGCATCTTTTGAGTCTAGAATTACATCTCGGGAAACAGCCATATCTGTTTGATTAGTGGCTAGCATGAAGTTTGCCAAACCTTCTTCTTCATAAACCATAAGAACACAACCAAGTTGTTTTTCGCTGACTTGGCACTTACTTAATAAGCAATCTGGGTGTTGGCTCAGATAGCAAAAATCACCCGGCCAGGGGACTTCTGTAATTGATACTGGCGATAAATCCAAGGGTTGCCATTCTTTGTCGGCTGGTACAAAAATACCGTTTTGGCGCATCCAGCGGTAGCCGTCTTCTGGCTCCCATCTCTCTATTAATTCATGATTATTATTTTTCGCTACATCATCGTTGTTTATATTGTAATTTTCCAAATTATTAGCATTATATTTTTCCATGGCTAAGTCCTTAATTATTTAGCAGAATCGTTTTCATTTTCGATAATGATTTTGGGGTGTGGTAAATCCCAACCAGTGTGGCCTGTCCAATCCATATCGATTCGATGAGAGTGCGTGTTTTTAGGTTCTATAAGTGTATTTATCCATGATACTTTTTCACATAAATCATGTGCGCAATCATGGCAAATAATAGCTGTACATTGATCTAGCCTGCCTTTTTTAACCCAATCGCTGGTATCTAATCTGTCTTCTTCGAATAACCATTCTTGTGGAAACGGATCGACGAACATGCTATAACCACCAGCCATGTTAACTATCAAAGCGTTATTGTACTGTACGCTACCTTTTTTAAACTGATTGGGAAATACAGGCTCTAGCTCTTTTTGACAAACAAAACATTGGTGAATATTTTCGTTTATCAATTCCGGGTTTTCTTGGTGGTGTTCATGTTCACAACCACAATAACTACCAGTAATGGCGTCAATTCTTTTTTCATCAAGTTCTTCGCGATAGGCGTTACTTTGTTCGTTGTAGATTCCTACCACAGTACTCCAAAACAATTCATTTTCTTTCGTGTCTTCCATCAACGTATCGCTATTCCACATTTCTTCGGCGGCATCGTAATCAGGGGCTAAATCACCGTCAATAATACATTTTAGCCAAAAAGCTTCACTCTCGGCTTCTATATAGTCATATCTTTGACTGTCTTTAAATTGTTCCATCTCTTATCTCCTTATTCTATTATCGATTTATTATCAATTTCGTTGTCGGCATCAAACAAAGTTCTGTTTAAACAGTAGCAGTATAACTTTTTCATTACATCCATTCGATGCAGTATTCTATCCCGTCGTGGATCTTCGTGGTCTATTATGGGTTCACCTCTTTTTTCTTTCGGAAAATCAAGCTCACCACCCATGTAAGTGCTCTCATTTATTTTGTCGATAATATCTTGATTGGTATATCCTACTGGTTTACTCAGTTGATCAAAAAATACAGGGCCGCAAACTTGTTCAATCATCACATCAAAAGGTATTCTGGTTTCGTCGGGGCTAAGGATAACATCATCCGGACCCGCCATATCAAGTTTTCTTGACACAAGCATAACATTTGCAAACTCTCCTTCCTCATCAACTAGATGTAAATAGGCAAGTTGCTTTTCATCGGTATGGCAATCTGGCATTTTACAACCCGGGTGCTGGGAAAGGTAACAAAAATCACCAGGCCAAGGGGTTTCCGTGGGTGAAAGAGGTGATAAATCTAATGATTGCCAATACTCATCGGCCGGTACAAACCTGCCATTTTGAAGCACCCACTTATAACCGTCATCTGCTTGCCATTTGTCTAGCGAATCAAGTTCTACTGTTTTTTTTGGTTTAAGCCTAAAGTTGGGCAACATATCCTCGGGTTTTTCTAGCAATTGCTCAGCTCTCTCTAGCATACCCAAATATTGATGCGCATCCTTGTAACCTTCGGCTTCGCCAGTTGCGATGAAACCTTTCAATCTATCAGATTCTGTTTGAGCTTCATCCAAACTGTATCTTTGAATATCGTTATTATTTTCCATAATTTTCTCCTTAATTATTCTTCTGGAGAACCATCAAAAATTTCATATTCACCGTCAATCTCATCATTGTTCGATAGACCACAACCCTTATGTTCATCCAAATTATTTTCGTATCCAAAAGTATCCGAATAATCAGGGTTTATGAATCTGTCCATCCATGGTATTTGTTTGCAAAGATCATGCGCACAGTCCTGGCATATGATTGCCGAATACTCGTTTTCTATCAAGCCATTATTTAAGATTTCCTTGGGTTCCATATCTTCTATCAATATTGGATCAATATACATGCCATAACCTCCATCGATGTCGATTATTAAAGCATTTTCGTATTGTGTGCACTTTTTATTGAAATGAAAAACATCAGGAAACACAGGTATGAGCTCTGTGTGGCAAGCAAAACAATGGTGATAACTTTCATGCAGTTTATCACGATGTTCCTTAAGCCAATTAGCCTGATACTCATTTATATATTTATCACGTAGGTCAATGACTGTTCTCCAAAAAAATGCATTTTGATCGGTATCTTCTAGTAGTCGATCACTGCCCCACATTTCATCAGCTGATTCGTAGTCAGGTGAAAAACCACTGTCAACCATACTCCTTAGCAATACTGCTTCATCTTCGGCTTGCTCTTTGCCAAGTCTGGCCGGATACTTATTTTCTTTCTGAGGGCTTTTAATATTGTTAATATCGTTATCCCAATTGTCTTCATAATTCTTTTTCATCTTATCGTCTCCTTGTATTTAAAAAATTTGCGATAATTAGCGCTACTGTTCTCTTAGCCTTCTGGGCCATAATCAATTTGGAACTCTTTTCCGATACCGTGGTGTTGAATATCGATTTTTTCCCAAATACCAAGATCATCTTGCTCTGGTGCTGGGGTTTCTATTACGCCAGTGAAAACGTCCCAGTCGTATTCATTCCAGTTCCATTCTTTCCACATGTGCTTATCCATTTCTTGCATCACTTTTTCGAAGCAAGAAGCCCAGCCGGCATCAACGATTCTTAAAAATTTAGCATGTGCTGATTTATAATCTTCGGCATAGTTATTCTTTACACAATCTTTAATTGCTTCAGCTTCTAGCTGTGCGGCTTCTATCCCTAATCTTTGGCAATCTATATATTCTTTCATTTTAATTAACCTCTCGTGGCCTTAATTATTATTTAAAAATCGGTGTAATTTTTGTTCGGTTTCACTGTCAACCAAATTATCTTTAATGATTATGTATTCTGCCTTAAAGCCATAGCCTCTTAAAATATCCAGTACTTCTTCTTGTGAATCCTTGTTATTTTGCAGGTCTTCTTGCAATAGCTCGAATATTTCAGACTTATTATCGTCCAACCAAAGAATTGGACTGTTTCCTATATATTGAACGAGTAGCATTGTTTTAATACTTTTGTTAAATGTTGATTCACCTATCACGCTAACGGGTTGGACGTCGGTAAGCGGAACTTTTGAAATTTTTGTTCCATTTTCATTGTCTTCCATGCAATCTGATTCATAAATATAGTCGTCATCTAGGTCATGAAATACCTCTGCCCTAGTGAATCTAGCTGAACTATTAATTACTAAATCATTTGCTGAAGGTACAATTATAGGTAGTTGAACCATAGCGCTTCTGGCCTCGGGATCTCGTGGTGAAAATAGATAGTTAAATAAATAGCTTGGGTGAAAATGTATGTCTATCACAACATCAAAATTATCTGGATCTATGTCATTATCGTATAAGTCTGATTGATAAATACTACCTAAAAACATTCCTTTGATATGATTGGTACCACAAGCACTAATACTTTCAGTATTTCCGCTTTTTCTATCTTTTACAACGAAAAAACCACTCTCATTACCTTCTTCTTTGTCAGTGAAGTTTGTACAAAAATCCCAACTACGAATAAATTCTCTCGAAGTAATTATTTGCTTTAACTCCTCAGCTGTTAGTTCCTCGTTGTTGTGAGATAACATCTCATGATTTCCCATAATTATATCCTTAAATTATCCCTTTCGCTCTTAAATTGAGCTCATCGGTACAGCAAAGTAGCTGTAGAGGGAGGCGCAAAGCGCTTTGGGTGATAAACCCTAAGTGCTTTTACGTGCTCTTACATTTGTTGATGGCTAAAACTATTGCCCCAAAGGTACTTGTCCAAAATTGGACACGGCCATAATAATATTACATAATTGTATTAATGTCAATGATGAGTTATAATAAATATTAGTTAATAAATAGATATAGAATCTAATAATGACAAAACAAATTTGACATATTAAGATAGATATGTAATCATTAAATCTATGATAAAAGAAGCTTTATTAGAACAAGCAGGTCTTAACCAGAGCGAAGTAAAGGTATATAAACGACTGCTAGAATATGGCGAGCTTGCCCCACCTAGATTATCTGAACTAACAGGCCTGGCACGCCAAAACACCTATGCAGCACTAAAAACATTAACAAAAAAAGAGCTGATTGAGGTCGTATCACGCAGGAAAAAGCTTGCCTATCAGGTGCAACATCCCAATAAACTGGTCGAACTGGTCGATAAACAGATAGATGAGTCTAAAATGGTCCAAAAATCCCTAAAAGCCAACATGCCAGAATTAATAAGTTTATTTAGTTTGGCTAGCAGCAAGCCCGGCATTATTTATTTTGATGGGCTGGAAAGTATTAAAAATATATATTTAGATGGCTTAAGGTCTAAACCAGAAGAAGTATTGGTATTTAGGTCTACGCACGACGATGATAAACTCGGGGTTTTTTTGACAAGTTTTAAGAAGCGCAGAGCTCTTAACGGCACAAAAACTAAAATGATTTCGCAAACGATACCCACCAAAGAGAAAATAGAAGAAGATAAACAACTACTCATACAACGAAAGTACGTACCTGACGATATTTTTCACCTAGATACTGAAATTGCAATTGCAGATAATCAAGTTTCTTTTATAACTTTCGATAAGCAAATTAAAGGGTTTGTTATAACAAGTAAAGAGGTGGCACAGACTCTGCGAACAATTTTTGAGAGTCTCTGGGTAGCTGAATTTTAATAATATTAAAAACCCTCTGCAAATTTTGTAAAAATGCAGAGGGTTTTTATTGCTTAATTGTCAGTTAAGCCAAAGCCACAAGTATGGCTTAGACTTCTAAGCTTACTTCTTGGCTAACAACCCATCTTGCAAGGTTAGCATAGATACCTGCATATACATTTGATTCATGCTCACCTTCTGCGAACTGAATCCTCCAGGTACCGTCACTATTCTTTGTGGCTCTTATGGTTGCACCACTAGTGGCACTTTGCCATTCGAAAGATTCAGCATCATCAGGACTAAACTCGGCATAGGTAGAAATACCATGGCCAATATGACGTGTTGGCTCACCAACCCAATCTCTTCCACCCATAGAATGAGTTGCAATATATACTCTGTCTGGCGATGCTATCTGATCTGGGTTTGTTATACCGTAATCTCTGGCTCTTTCTTCTTGTAGCGGCAAAGAATTGCATAAGCTATGAGATATCGTTACAACGTTTTGCCAATTTACGTCCAATCCGTCTGGATGCATTTGTTGAGCGAATAAAAATGGTGATTCATATTCCTCACTTTCGTCACGGTATTCACCCAACCCTTCGGCGATTACAGTTTGTTTATCTAAGTAATTCATTATTACTTTTCTCCTTATTTGGTATTACTCTATAAATTATTTTATAAAGCTCCTTAGGGCGGATCAGTCGGCTCCGACCTAAGGAGCTTTATACGGGTTAGAGCATGCCCAACCCGTATATCGCATATATTCTTTTTAATGTTCACTAAGCGTTGTTGGTACCAGCTCAATTGTTTTTTGTTTTAATGTTTTGTTTTTCCCGCTCGAGTTCTATGTGCTCGTTCGGGACAAATGCAGTATGCCATAAAATATATTATATGTCAATACTTATCAGGATATAGTAACTAGTAACAGATGATATAATGTCAATAAAGGATTGACAATTATATTAATATAACATATAATGTGTGAGATGGATTATATAGAAATACTAAAAAAACTCGGCCTCAATGAATCTCAAGCAAAAGCCTATTTAGCGCTAGTAGGTAACGATAACTTGACCCCGCCAGACTTAGCAGTAGAGATAGGAGAAAAAAGAACAGCTACATATATGATATTGGCTCGATTAGAAGAGCTGGGTTTGGCAAGTAAAGCAGAGGGTAGTAGAGCAAGATATATCGCCGAAAGCCCGACAAAATTAAAAGAAATACTTGTAGCAAAACAGTCTGAGCATCAACAGCTCCAGCGTTCCTTGATATCGATCATGCCAGCACTAAATGCAGAATATAACATTGCATATCAAAAACCCGGGGTTGTGTACATGGAGGGGATCCAGGGCTTGAAGTATGTTTATAACGAAATAATTGATAATGGAGAGGATATAATGTTATTACCAAGCCAAGACGTATTTGATAATAGCGAATTAGTGAAACTTATCGAAGGCAATGTAGAAAAACAAAGAAAAAGGGGTATCAATACAAGAACCATATATCCCAAAACCGATAAAGCCTATCTGGAGGCAAAAAAGCATACAGACGCCAATGTATCTGTTAGGTACTTCGGTAACTCGTCAATGCAGACGGCACAGATAATCCTATACGCCAATACGGTTGCAATCACCACATTCCAGCCTGGGATATTTAATACAGTTATTACAAATCCATTATTAGCGAACACATTTAAGGGCTATTTTGAAGATATGTGGGCAGCAGGCGAATGCTAAAATATTTATTAATAGTAGCAAAAAACAGACACGAGCTAAAAATTTGCCTAGCAATTTTATGATGATACGAATAATGATAGTAGAATAGTGCTTATGAATATATTGTCTGTTTACGCTCATCACGAGCCGTCTTCTTTTACTGGAGCGCTTAAAAACACCGCAACAAGCATTTTGTCGAACCAAGGCCACATTATTGTCGAAAGCGATCTGTATGCAAGTGGTTTTAGCGCTAAAGCCGAAAAATATGACTTTAATGTTTATAGTGGTGGCCATTTTAACTATATGTTAGAACAAAGATTTGCAGCGGATCGCGAAATGGCTTTTGCAGCCGATATAACAGCCGAGATAGAGAAGATAAAACAGGCCGAAATCATTATTTTTCATACTCCAATTTGGTGGTTCAGTGTACCGGCAGTTTTAAAAGGCTGGTTTGATAGAACGTTAGCTATGGGTGTGGCTTGGGATGGTGGAAAAATATATGAGAAAGGTTTACTTAGGGGTAAAACGGCTTTTATTTGTGCTGTTGCTGGTGGCCCAAAAGACTTTTACCGCCCTGACGGTATGCATAAAGCTACAATCGAGCAAATGTTACACCCAATACACCATGGTACGTTAGCTTTTTGCGGTATGGATGTGTTGGAACCATTTGTGGTATTTAATTTACTTGGTCTAGGTAGCGAAGACAGGGCTCGGGTTTTGAAGGAATATCAGTTTAAAATAGAGCACCTAATCGATAGCCCATCTTATATAAGCAAGTACGATTGAATAGATAATAGAAGATGGACATTGGACTTTGGGGCTCAATCGAGTATCGCCAAAATCAATAAACGTCCAACATCTAACCTAGGTATAATAGCTTTATGAATATGAGGCGGCTAAAACTAAATAGTTTTGTTTGGTCACTGCTTGCATTGAGTGCTTTTGCACTTATTTTGAGTGTTTTTAGAATTACTTATACTGATACTAACAGATACTGGTTTCTAATTTGGAACTTGGTTTTGGCTTGGCTTCCACTTATATTTGCTTGGTTGTTATACAAAAGAACACCCAAAGGCCTGATTTGGTCATGGCAAAATTTTGGATATTTTATTTTATGGTTAGTATTTTTACCAAATGCTTTTTATTTGGTTAGTGATTTTATTCATATCCATATAACTGGTGAAATTAACTTAATGTACGATGTGATTTTATTTAGCACCTATGCTTGGTGTGGTTTTATTTTGGGTTATTATTCGCTTTATTTGGTCCACAAAAAGGCATTGCAAAGATTTGGCCAAAAAGCTCATTGGTTAATTATTGGTAGCTTGCTTTTAAGCGGCTTTGCGATTTATCTAGGGCGATATTTAAGATGGAACAGCTGGGATATAATATTTAACCCAATTGGCTTGATATTTGACGTAACTGATCGATTGATAAACCCTACGGAACATATTCTGACTTTTGGAGCTACACTTTTGTTTTTTGGCTTTTTGTCGATGATATATTTTGTAGTCTGGAATGCAATAAAGGTTATCCAAAACCCTAAACAATCGAAATGATACAATAACAGATATGTATGACGTAAAAACCAGCCTAGAATCAGCCATCCAAGAGCTGTTTGCGGTAAACATTGATGCCGAGCTTAACCGACCTGACCTGCAATTTGGTGATTGGTCAACAAACGTGGCGATGCAGTTAGCCAAAATAATAGGTAAAAACCCGCATGAGATTGCCCAGACAATTGCAGAATATATGAATCAAAAATCTTTTAGTTGGTTAGACAGAGTTGAGGTTGCCGGCCCTGGATTTATAAATATTATTTTAAAAGATGATTTATTTATAAATATGGTTAACCAAATTAACTTGCAAAAAGAACTTTACGGCCAGCTAGATATTTTTAAAGGCCAAACAATTATTGTTGAGTATTTGGATCCAAATCCGTTTAAAGAAATTCACATTGGGCATGCTTATACAGGCACAGTTGGTGATGCAGTTGCGTCTTTGTTTGAAACTGCTGGTGGGCAAGTACACCGCGTGACTTACCAGGGCGATGTAGGTCTGCATGTTGCCAAAGCTATCTACGGTATTTTACGACGCATAAATAATGACGTGGCAGGGATAGATGACATCGCTGTGGCAGATCGCCCGATATTTTTGGGCAAGACCTACGCCGAGGGTGCCAACGCCTACGAAAATGACGAGCAAGCCAAAAGCGAAATTATAATATTAAATAAAAAAATATACGACCAAAGTGACCCACTTGTTAATAAAATCCACGAAATTGGTAAAAGCTTGAGCATGGATTATTTTGATGATGTATATGCGAAGTTCGAATTCACGCCGTTCGAAAAAAACTACATGGAACGCATGGTAGCCGAGGAGGGTCTAAAAATTGTTAAAGAAAACATAAGTGACGGTATTTTTAAAGAAAGCGACGGGGCAGTAATTTTTGAAGGCGAACAATATGGCCTGCATACCCGCGTTTTTATTAATTCTCAAGGGCTTCCAACTTACGAATCTAAAGACTTAGGCAATGCCATGCTCAAATGGAAAGATTACGCTTACGATAAATCAATAATAATAACCGGCCAAGAACAAGCCGAATATTTTAAGGTAATGCTAAAGGCTTTAGAGCAGTTTGCCAAAGTGCAATCCGAAAGGACAACGCATATCCCGCATGGTATGGTAAAACTAAATACCGGTAAAATGAGTAGTAGAAGTGGGCAAGTGGTCAGGGCTTTAGATTTGCTAGAAACGGCCGAAGAAGCAGCCAGGAGCCTTGCCAAAAGTGATAATGAACCAGTGAGGGACATCACCTTGGCTGCTATTAAGTACGCTTTTTTAAAAAATCGTATTGGCGGCGATATAGTTTACGATGTCGATGAATCATTAAGCCTAGAAGGCAATAGCGGACCCTATTTGCAATATGCACATGTTCGAGCCCATAGCATTATAGAAAAGGCCAATACTAAAATCACCGAAATTAAAGATTTGGACGCACAAGAGCGAATTTTGGCTGATAAGCTAGATGAATTCCCAGAAATAATCCTATCGGCGACAACACAACTGTACCCACATATTGTTTGTACCTATTTGTTTGAACTTGCCCAATCTTTTAATCGATTTTACGAGCATAATCGTATAATTGGTGACGCAAGGCAAGCCCAGAGGCTGGCGTTAGTGAATGCCTACAAAACTGTTCTAAAAAACGGCTTAAGCATTTTAAAGATACCTGTCCCAAATCATATGTAGAACAAAATAAGCATAAGCGGTACAATAAACAGTAATAAAACCTATGGAACATACCAAAACAGCACTAATTTTGTATCCAAACCAACTTTTTGCCCCAGAGCTATTGCCAAAAGTAGATGTGATTTTTGTAGTAGAAGAACCATATTACTTTGGTGCGGACAACCAACAACCAGCCGATTTGCATAAGCAAAAATTAATTTTACATCGATCTTGCATGCGGCGTTATGTCGAAGAAACCCTATGGCAAAAAGATTTAAATGTCGAATATATCGAACTGAAAGATATTGAATATACGGCTGATGTTTTAGTCAGGGCCCAAAAAGTTGGTGCCGAACTAGTAATGATATTTGACCCAACAGATCATTTGATTGAAAGCAGGCTCAAAAAAGCGCTAGACAACACTGTAGAAACACCTTTTGAGCTAAAAATATTGCCCAATCCTAGCTTTATGCTTAAGCGCAGCGAGGTAAGGGACTATTTTGCATCTAAAACTAAGCACAAATTTAGTGACTTTTACCAATGGCAACGTGAGAGATTTAATATCCTCATCGATAGTGATTACAGACCCATCGGCGGTAAATGGATGTTTGACATGACCAAACCAATGAGTTTGCCAGCTGGCCAAGTAGCACCGGGTTTTAGGGGTTTTGGCGATAATGATTATGTTAACGAAGCTAAAAAATGGGTAAATGATAATTTTACAGGGAATCCTGGCACGAGCGACAACTTCTTTTGGCCGACTAGTCACGAAGAGGCTAAAGAATGGCTAGATGATTTTATCCATCATCGGCTTGAGTCTTTTAGTAGTTACAGCCAAGCTATTGATGGGCAGGCTTTGTTTTTATATCACAGCGGCATCTCTGCTGCCCTAAATTGCGGGTTACTAACTCCAAAGCAGGTAGTTGGTGCAGTTCTTGCATATCACTCCAAACATCCCTTTACTATGGCCAACCTAGAAAGTTTTATAAGACAAATAATAGGCTGGCGAGAATATATTCGCGGGATTTATGTTACCCAAAATTATACCCAAAAAGCTTTTAGCCCATCGTCTACAAAAGCCTTGCACCCTAAATGGTGGGATGGCACCACAGATATACCCCCGTTGGATGACATAGTAAAAACAGTCTTAAATCATGCCTACGCTGATAGCACAGAACGCCTTAATATAGTGGCAAATCTAATGATATTGTGCGAAATCCACCCCGGGGAGGCGTATAGATGGTTTTATACATTATTTATTGATGCTTACGATTGGGTGGTGGCACCTAATGTATATAATGCTATGCAACTATCCGAAATGGGGGGCATTTGGCCCAAACTAAATATAGGCGCTAGCGATTATATCCTATCGATGAGTCATTATAAAAGAGATGTCTGGTGTGACACCTGGGACGGTTTGTATTGGGAATTTCTAGATAGACACAAAGCAGTTCTTGCAAAAAATCCACATGCTAAAATCTCGTTAAAACAGCTAGAATCAGTTAGTCCAGAACATCGACGTATTGCCAATTATAGAGCGCAAGATTTTGTTACTTCGATTAGCTAAAAAGACAACATTATTTAATCTCATATTCATATTTTTACGTTATAAGAGCGTAAAATGTACTTATGAGGCTTAGTGAAAAAGATTGGAAGCAGCAGCTTAGCCCAGAGCAATATGAAGTGCTTAGGCAAAAACTAACAGAGGCGCCATTTAGTGGCGCTTTTTTGTATAACGAGGCTATGGGCACTTATGTTTGTGCGGCTTGTGGCCAACGGTTATTTTCTAGTGAACAAAAATTTGATGCAAATAGCGGATGGCCAAGTTTTTACGATGTTATAAACAAGGGTGCTGTAAATTTGAAAGAAGATTTATCGCATGGCTTACGCAGGGTAGAAGTATTATGCAAAAACTGCGGTAGTCACTTAGGGCACGTATTTAATGATGCTCACGGACAGCCCACAAAAATGCGTTTTTGCATAAACTCGCGTAGCTTAGATTTTAGACCGATAAATAATAGTAAAACTAAATTTAAGGAGGGCAAATCATGAAGTTTGTGACAGATAAAAAGGCTCTCGTCATTGAACTGCACGGACGTGAACAGGTATGGGCGCTAAAGGCCAAAATTAGTGTATATAAAAAAGATATTATTAATGTGGAATATAAAGATGTATTTAATGATTGGCGTAAATGGGAGGTAAGATTGCCTGGCACTGGAATGCCAGGTAAGTTAGTGGCAGGGTCTTTTTGGACAGAAGACGGCTGGGACTTTTTATACCTCACAAATCCGCATGGTTGGCTTAACCCTTTTGTACATAATGTGTTATTCATTGAAACTAAATTACAGAAGTTTCACCGCATAGTTATTAGTTGCAACGAGGACGAAGCCAAAAAGGTCGTTAGATGGGCTAAAAATAGACGTTAGTAGTTTGGCAATCGATTCTAGAGAATAGTCGTTAATAAGTTATTCAAGTCCATTTTTGTTTAAATTCCATTGTCCATTGTCTATTGTCTATCTGATATAATCTTAACTTGTAATGAATGACTTAAAACACAACTCGTCCTCTAGGTTGCTCTGGGTTGATTTAGAAATGACTGGCCTTGACGTAAAAAAAGACCGGATTATTGAAGTCGCAGCTATTGTGACTGATTTTGAATTTAAGGAAATTGCAACATATGAGTCTGTTATTTATCAAAACCCTAAAGTAATTGCCAGTATGAATGATTGGTCTAAAGAGCATCATAAAGCCAGCGGGTTAACTGCAAAAATTAATGATGCCCCTAAAGAAGAACGGGCAAAAAAAGAGATTATCTCATTTATAAAACACAATTTTAAAGAGCCAGCCGTTTTGGCCGGTAATAGTGTGCATAACGATATGCGTTTTATTAAAGAGTGGTGGCCGATAGTCGAGCCTCTTCTGCATTATCGAATGCTAGACGTTAGCGCTTTTAAAATAGTAATGCAAAACAAGTACCATATTATTTATAACAAAAAAGAGACTCACCGTGCACTAGAAGATATTCGCGAATCAATTACTGAGCTTAAATTTTATTTATCTTATTTTAAGAAAAAGTAGATGCACCACAAACAAGTTGAAGATTACATATTAAGTATGCCGAAAGCTAGATTAGATTATCCATTTGGCAAAGCCGTTGCAGTTTATAGAGCGGACAACAAGATGTTCGCTCTTATAGCCGAAGACACTGATCCTTTAAGGCTAAGCCTAAAATGTGATCCGCAACTAGCAGAAATATTAAGAGAAAAATACGAAACTATACTACCTGGTTACCATTTAAATAAAAAACACTGGAATACCATTATTCTTACCGGCCAGCTACCTTGGGAAGAAATCCAAGGTTTTATCCGACACAGTTATGAGCTAGTGAAGCTAGACTAATTGTCTGTAGTGGAGTTAGGATCTATGGAATTTAGTTGAGAAGAATATTTCCGCATCATATCTTTTAGCTTTTGGATGCTAGTAGATGCGTAGGTTTGATTGAGTAGAGAACTGTAGCTGTTAAATCGGTCAGTATATAACGCCTTATATACTTCATTATAATTGCCGTTACTACGTGCTGTTTCTAACTTTGCTTTGTAGCTGCTGTTAACGTATGCGGCAATTTGTTTGCCGTAACCTTTAATTTTTAGACTGGCAATATAAGCGTTTGTATCTTTATTCTGGCCAGTTATTATTATGCTAGCTGTTGTTGATTGGCTTATTACGTATCTGTCGCGTACATTGTTTACGCCTAAAGATGTTAAACCAATCATGTCTTGTTGCGCTGCAGCAACTTTAAAAGCCAATACTTGGTCTTTTTTACCGGCATTACCTATGATACTAATTAAAATCCATGCAATTATTATTAGTATTAATGCCCCAGCGCCAACAATAATTAAGCGTTGTTTTTTACCACTAGCATCAAACGTAAAACCCTGTTTTGCAGGAGGTTCGGCTAGCATAAAATCGTATGGGTTTTGTTGTTCTGGTTGCATAATTTACTGGCTTTAAGCATAACTGATAATGCTATAAGTCTCAACGCTTGTGCATGAAATGATCTTATCAGTGTACAATTACCATAACAATGGATGCTTTAGAAGATATTAAAAATCGTCTTTCTATAGAGGATGTAGTTGGCGAATATGTAGAGCTAAAAAGGGCAGGCCGAAATTTTAGGGGGCTTTCGCCATTTAATTCCGAACGAACACCAAGCTTTATGGTAAGCCCTGAGAAACAAATATGGCATGATTTTAGCAGTGGCAAGGGCGGAAACATGTTTGGTTTTATTATGGAAATGGAAGGTGTCGATTTTAGGGGTGCAATGGAGATTTTGGCCCGTAAAGCGGGAGTAGATTTGAGTCTTTATCAAAAGGGCGATGGTCAGGTCCGCCAAAAAAAGGATAAAGCTCTCGAAATAACTGAACTGGCCGCAAAATATTACCAGCAAAACTTGGTAAAAAATAAAGCTGCGCTAGATTATGTAATCAAAAAGCGACACCTTAACAGGCAGACACTTGCAGATTTTCGCTTGGGTTACGCACCAAATAATGGTAGTGCTCTAATTGACTTTTTAAAACGCCGAAAATTCACTGAATCAGACATACAGTTAGCAGGTCTTGGAGCTAAAAGATATAACGGGTTGGGCGATATGTTTAGAGAGCGGATTGTCATACCCTTAATGGATGCACAGGGCTCACCGATTGGTTTTACGGCTCGTTTGTTGTTTGACGAACCAAATGCGCCAAAATACATTAACACGCCTCAAACCGTACTCTATGATAAGAGCAGAAATGTTTTTGGGTTGCACCTGGCCAAAGAACCAATCAGGCGATCTGGGTTTGCTGTAATTGTAGAGGGAAATCTTGACGTTATTGCCAGCCATCAAGCAGGTTATGCAAATGTTGTGGCCACTGGAGGCACAGCCATGACAACCTTCCATCTTAAAGCGATCCAACGCTTTACTGAAGATATTCGTTTGAGTTTCGATCAAGATAGGGCAGGTATCGCTGCGGCTGAGCGGGCTATTAATGTAGCCCAAGGCATTGGTGTCAAATTATCAATAATTACTGTTAAAGGCTGTAAAGACCCTGACGAGCTTATCCAAAAAGACTCTAATTTATGGAAAAAGGCAATCCATAACTCGCAATATGCTATGGATTGGCTGCTAGAACGCTATCAGCAGGTTTACGATATCACTACCGCTCACGGTAAAAGAGCTTTTACGGATGTTTTATTGCAAACTATCGCCAATCTCGAAGACAGCGTCGAGCAAGATCATTATTTATTAGAGCTTGCCCGAATGTCTGAAGTTAGCGAAGCAGCAATGCGAAGCAAACTAAAAACTATCAAGGGCGGTGGCAAATCGCCCGCAAGACAATCTAAGGCTCATATGGTAGAACACGTATCTGCCGATCCCTATATGTATCAAGACCAACTACTAAGCTTATTGGTTGCTTATCCAAGCTCGCGCCGGTTATTAGAAACCGAAACAACAAGATTAGTGTTTAGCACGCCAGAGCGCCAACGAGTGTATGAATTTGTAGAGGCAAATCCGCACCTTTCTTTTGCCGATAACATACCCGAAGACTTGAAAGATGTTGATGATTATGTAAAAATATTACTATTCAAAGCAGAAGAGCTCTATAACGGCTTCGATACTAACGAACGGCTGAGGGAGCTCCGAGATTTAATCCATAAACTAACACTTAAATACAAAAAGGAACAAAAACAAGAATTAACGGAGGCTATTCGTAGCGCCGAACTAAGTGGCAACGAAGAGCTAGTCGATCAACTTCTAACTCAATTCAACAATTTGTTAAAGAAAGAATAGGAATATCTAGTGGCAGACGAAGAGGCAAAGACGCAGGCTGATTTATTATTGGCCAAAGAAAAATTATTAGAACAGGGTAAAAAAGATGGCAAATTAGAACAAAAGGATATCTTTAAAGAAATTGCCGATACACCCGAGAACCTAGATTTACTAGATGCTTTGTATGGCGAAATGACCGAAGCAAGTGTCGAGCTGGTGATGGCCGACGAGCCAACAAAAGATGATTTTAGTGACGAATGGGTTACTGAAGACGAAGAGGCAATATTTGTACCACCAGCAGCTTATTTAGATGACGTATCAGACGATTCGGTGCGTCTGTATTTGCGCGAAATTGGTAAAATACCTTTACTTACGGCTACGGAAGAGCTAGAACTAGCCCATCGTGTTGTAGCAGGCGAAAAAAGGGCTAAAGATAAGATGGCCGAGGCTAATATGCGTTTGGTAGTGTCTATCGCTAAGCGATATGTTGGCCGAGGATTAGATTTGCTTGATTTAATCCAAGAGGGGAACACTGGGCTGCTTAGGGCTGTAGAAAAATTTGACCCAGATAAAGGTTTTAAATTTAGCACCTATGCCACATGGTGGATACGCCAAGCTATAACAAGGGCAATTGCCGACCAAGCTCGCACTATCCGCATACCAGTTCATATGGTTGAAACAATAAATAAATTACTCAGGACCCAGCGTCGTTTAACTCAAGAGCTCAATCGTGAACCTACAAACGAAGAAATTGCCAAAGAGATGGAAATTGAAGTAGAAAAGGTTGAACATATTATGAAAATTAAGCAAGATATTCATAGCCTTGACCAGAGTGTGCGAGACGACGAAGAAGATAGCGTGCTTGGTGATTTTGTTGAAGACGAAGACACCATTAGCCCAGAAGAATCAGCCGCAAATCAGTTGCTTAAAGAGCAAGTCAAAGATTTGTTGGGTAGTTTGAGCGAACGTGAACAAAAAATAATACGTCTTCGTTTTGGGCTAGAAGATGGCAAAAGCCACACTTTAGAAGAAGTGGGCCAAGAGTTCAGTGTTACTCGCGAACGTATTCGCCAAATAGAAGCCAAGGCTTTAGCTAAACTTCGCAAACACAAAGACTCTAAAAGATTGATGG
Source organism: uncultured Candidatus Saccharibacteria bacterium (assembly GCA_964539035.1). Classification (GTDB taxonomy): domain Bacteria; phylum Patescibacteriota; class Saccharimonadia; order Saccharimonadales; family CAIOMD01; genus CAZIHK01. The sequence goes on from CAZIHK010000010.1 coordinate 35,468, forward strand.
ACTATATAAAATAAGATGTTGCATAATCTTTTTGCAAAAAAAGACTTACCGATTACAATACCCAAGTCATTGCAGGAGCAAATTGATACTGTAGCTAGAGCTAGGGATAAATTAGAAGCGACAAAACTTGCGTACGATATTATTACTTCTAAATATCGTGGCCATCGGGTAAAAACGTATTTGCACCTAAAAAAGTTGCTTAATACAGATATAGATAAAATTTGGTCCCAGAGTGGGTTCTACCAATGCACCACCCAAAATTATCTAATTCGGTTATTGCTAGTTAAAAGTGGCAAGTTTACTAATAAAGAAGTGAAACAAAAGTTTACATTGATTTGGTATATTGGACCACACCAATATCTGAAGATAGAAATTCAAGAAAACCAGTATATATATCTCGACCCTTGGTCGAAAACCTATGGTGTGGAATTTGGACAATATGCTCATGGTTTTAAATCTGGCAAAATAACAAAAATAAAATGATTATTTTTTATAGTCGTATTTTGGTATAGGATAGCTGGTTTATGGCCTCAGCTTTGGCAAGCTCAAGAATTTAGGGTGTGCTATTAGCAATTCAAGGATAATTTATGTTTATACCAAAATTGACAAGTAGTAAATATAATGCTATATTGTACAAAGATAATAAAACAAATAAATTATGCAAGAAACACAAACAATAGCGCAACCACAGATAGCTACTAAGGCTATAACTTCAGAACCGATACAGTTTACTACTTCAGTAGCTACAACCCCATTGGATGAGGATAAAGCTCGCACTGAACTTAATAATCTTGGTGTCTGGGCAGACGATGATATCAATCCAAAAGACGATTTTATGGACAATAAAGAATACAGAAGCCGCATCGAAAATATTGTAGTTAATGTTAAATTTTTAAGAAAAGTAACTGTAGATGGCGTCAGTTTTTTGAGTAATATTTACGTAGACCAAAACAAAATAGACCCAAAATTAATAAATTTGCAGATTTCAATTGCTTTTGATGAGTTTGCTATAGATGGTGTCTATGATGTATCTGTTCTTAAAAAGTCTTTATTCGATATAAGCCACAACCTACCTCAAAGCACGTTAGATGACCCATATAAAAACGTTCGCCAAAAAGCCGAACAATTACTTATTGAAGAGAATCTGATAGAAAACTTAAGTGGTGTTAAAAAAACGGACGATAAAGCTGCATTATTAGAACAAGGTGAGCTAGTAGAGGAATTTATTAAGCAAGCTAACCCAAAACACAAAAAATTCTCTAAATTCAAAAAGTTTAGTGATGGCATCAAAAGAGGCATAGAATTACTAACTTAAATAATTGTTAGTTAATGATGGCGCTGTTCAACTACAATAGAGCAATGGACCAATATAAGGTGAGTATTATTGAAAAATCGGCAAGGATTGCTACTTTGGCACATAATGACCAGATGCGAAAAGATGGTAATGTGCCATATATTGTTCACCCGTTTATGGTGGCATTAAAGTTACAAAAATATGACTTTGGCGAAGAAACTATTGCGGCGGCACTTTGCCATGATGTTTTAGAGGATACAGACTATCCTCCTGACCAATTACGTACAAATATCGGAGAGAAAGCCTACAAAATAGTTAAAACAGTCAGCTATAACTACAGCCTAGAATGGCACGATAGAAAAATGGCATACATAGAATCCGTTCGTAAAGGCCCCATAGGTGCAAAAGCGGTATGTGTTGCAGATAAAATCCATAATTTAGAGAGCATATTTATTGCCTACGAAGTACAGGGCCCAGCACTATGGAATAAATTTAATAAGGGTAAAGAAGATAAATTGTGGTTCGAAGAATCTGTTTTAAAAATGCTAAAAGTGACTTGGGATCATCCTTTGATAAAAGAATATGAATCGCTAATCAAAAAAGAAAAGTCCTTAAAATAATCAAGTTCATATACAATTAATTTATGCAAAAGCCATCGCTTATTGGGATAGGTGGAACAAATGCTAGTGGTAAAGATACGTTGGCACTGTATTTAGTAGAAAAACATGGTTACTTGTTTGTCTCTACAAGCGATATGATTAGAGAAGTAGCAACGAAGCGTGAGGGTAATATTTTGCGCCCAACGCTTGTAAAAGTATCTAACGAAATGCGCACTGAGAGTGGTGCTGGTGTGTTGGTGAAATTATGTATCGAGCATTATAAGAAATCAGGCAATAAAGTAGGTCTGGTAGCATCTAGTATCCGAACTAAGGGCGAGGTAGAGGAGATTAAAAAGCAGGGTGGCATACTAGTATTTACAGACGCTGATGCCAAAATAAGATACGAGAGGTTAAAATCACGCAAAAGGGCAGATGATTTTATAAGTTACAAACAGTTTTTAGCCGAACAACAAGCCGAATGGCATCAATCGGATGATCCAGGCGTACATAGTATTAAATCTGTTAAAGAAGCAGCCGACTACATATTTACCAATAATAGTGATGAAGCCAGCTTTACCAAACAACTAGAAACGGCCCTTTTTGTTAAAAAACGAAGATTATTATAGAATTTTGTTGACAGGTAAGCATATGAGGTTATACAGTTAAACATAAGAAGCTTTAATAAACAGCTTTGCACCAAATAGAGACAAATATTAAAAAATAGAGGATATAAGTGGACATAAATTTAGTACGTCCACGCTGTCGTCACGTGTCTAGGATCAATCTCGCAGTTGATTCTAAATTAGTGACAAGTGCTGATATAGAGCAATCTGTTAGTGCTATAGCCGAAGACGTACCAATCACAACTAACAAGTACTTTACGCCCAAAAAACTGGATTATACTAGTGGTGCTAAAGCTCACAAAAAAAAGCGCAGGCTTGGTACGCTGTATGGCAGTTTGAGCAAGGCTTTGTTTGTCATGGCTGTATTTGCATTAATTATTATGGTGGCTGGTTTTTTTGTTAATCGTAAGTACCAAGGGCTAGCTTTACCCTTAACTTATGTTGGTGATGTGGCAATTGGCGGGATGAACCAAGATCAAATTAAAAAGACTCTAGATGAACATTATAATAATATGGCCATTACTTTTGTTGATGGTGGTTTGGTGCGTAAAGCGACATTAGAGCAACTAGATATTAAAGCTGATACAAAAGCTATCAGCGAGCAAGCAGTACCTAAACGGTTTAACCCGTTTTCGTATCTTAACTGGCAAAGATACGAGGTCCCCATACAAGTTAATGACCGCATAGTAGCCGGATACATGCAAACCAAATTCAACTCCAGTAAAACAAAAAGTGAAGATGCCTCAATTGGTATAGACAAGAACAAGTTAAAAGTATATGGTGAGCTCGTAGGGTTCCAGGCAGACAGCAAAAATATTGTTCAGCAAATAAAGAATTCACTGGCAAAAGCAACCGAACCGCGCATAAATGTTAATGCAGTTACAGTAAAGCCTAAAGTTGGTGCAATAGACTTAACAGATGACTTTAATAGAGCCAATACAATGCTGCAAACAGCTATAACTATTAAGTATGGTTATGCCAACATAAAACCCACGCTACAACAAAAAATCGCTTGGATGCAAATACGTCAAGAGCCGGGTTCGACATATGTAAATGTAGAATTTTCTAAAGGCTTAATAAGGGCTTATATATTAGAACAAGTCCAAAAAATGCAGGCTTATCAAACAGCTAAAAAAGTCGAGCAAGTTGCTGCTACTGCTAGCGCTACTCTAACTACCACCCCAATGCCAGAAGATAAAACCGATCAAAATATTATGATTATAGAAAATATAGATGAGGCGGCAGATGCGGTAGTCGCTTCGCTTAAAAGTGCCAGCGCATTGAACCAGCAGCTGACTATCAAGCAAATAAATAGTGATAAATCTATAGGTGCAAATACAACTATTGGTGGTAATACCGTTGCCTCAGTGCAGTCGATTCGTTAACAATACTTAGACTTAACACCTCTAAAGAGTATAATATTTGTATACAACCAAAGGGGTGTGCCATAGCTGCGAACAAACGATTGGTAATTATTGACGGTAAAAGCGTTTTTTACCGTGGTTATTATGCTATGCCGGGGCTGTCTACAAAAGATGGCACCCCTACGGGTGGTGTATTTGGTTTTACCACGCTTAGCTTAGAGGTTATAAAGCGGTTACAGCCAGATTATGTTGCCGTTGCCTGGGATAAAGCTAAAACTAATATTCGCTCAAGGCTTAAGATATATCCGCAATATAAAGCAGGACGCAAGCCACCTCCACCAGATTTTTATGCCCAAATACCAATATTGCACGAACTGTTAAATTCTTTAGGCTGGCCGATGTATGAGTTAGACGATTATGAGGCCGACGATATTATGGCAGCCCTAGCCGTACAAGCCAAAGATAAAGACATCGAAACTATATTGATTACAAGTGATTTAGACGCTTTGCAATGCATTAGCAGCCACACAAAAGTTTATGCCTTAAAAAAAGGTCTCAGTAATATTGAAGAGTTTCATCCGGAAAGTTTTGTGGCTAAGTATGGTATCCAGCCGCATCAGTTTTTAGATTTAAAATCACTTATGGGTGACTCATCCGACAATATTCCAGGTGTACCAGGAATTGGCGAAAAAACTGCCCTAGAATTACTTAAAAAGCATGGTACTCTAGACGAAATATATGACAATATCGAGCTGATTAGTGGCAGTGCTAAAGACAAGTTAAAAAACGGCCGCGAATTAGCTTATATGAGCAAAAAACTTGCTACGCTGTTCACTGATGCACCAATTAAGCTAGATTTAAAAGCCATGGATGTCACTAAATTTGATGGCGCTAAACTAAAAGCCAATCTAGAAAAGTTGGAGTTTAGGAGCCTGCTGCGCCAAATGCCCGAAGTTATGGAGGTAGAGACTGAAATTGCAGAAGGTATCGCTCCAAGAGGCAATTTAAAAATGCCTAGAGCTGTATTGCCGAGTTTGTTCCAAATTGATTCTAAAGATGTTTTATATGTACATTGTTTTGGGCGAGGCGCCCATGGTGCCGACCCATATGCAATAGTAATAGGTACAAAAGAACAAGCAACAACTTATGAGTTGCCACGTGATAGAGCCCTGCTTAATAAAATTAAACCCGATTTAGAATCTACACCACTAGTTGGATATGACGTTAAGCATCATATTAAAAGCTTGCTTAGTCTTAGCATAAATACTGTGTATGTAGGTCACGATGTACAAGTTGCTGCATTTTTGTTAGATAGTTTGCATCTAGCCAAGACATTGCACGATTTAGCCGAACATGAAATTGGTTACCAACATGTGAATATAAACGAAATACCGCCAGAAGATATTGCCCACCACGCAGTAGAGCTTGTGGGTGTTTTACATGCACTGCACATAAAACAATTCAAAGATTTTGAACAATATCCAAAAATGACAGATTTAGCCCATAAAATAGAATGGCCGGTAATACCGGTACTGGCACGTATGGAATACAAGGGTATTGGCATCGATAACTTGTATCTTGGTAAAATGGGCAAGCGACTAGCTAAGCAAATTAGCGATCTTGAGCAAACGATTTATGGTCTTGCAGAACAAGAATTTAATATTGCCAGCCCCCAGCAGTTAGCAGTAGTACTTTTTGATGACATGGGTTTGCCTACGCAGGGTATAAAAAAGGGTAAAACTGGTTATTCTACGGCAGCTGGCGAGCTTGATAAATTGCGAGGCCTGCATCCAATCATTAATAGCATTAGCCAGTTCCGGGAGTTCACCAAATTAAAAAATACTTATGTAGACGCCTTGCCAAAACTATCTACTAAAGACAATCGCATACATACTACGTTTAATTTGACTGTAGCTCAAACTGGTCGCTTAAGCTCTAGTGATCCAAACTTGCAAAATATCCCTGTTCGTAGCGAGCTTGGCAAATCTATAAGACGGGCATTTGTAGCTGGTAAGAATAATGTATTTATATCGGCCGATTATAGTCAGTTTGAGCTGCGCTTAGCCGCTGTAATGGCTGGCGACACTGATATGATGGAGGTGTTTAATAGTGGCGAAGACATCCACACCCGAACGGCAAGTGAAGTTTATGGTGTAGCCCTAGAAGACGTAACCAAAGAACAACGCAGCAATGCTAAAACGATTAATTTTGGTGTGCTTTACGGTATGAGCCCCCACGGGCTTGCCGCTGCAACGGGCATGTCTTACGGTGATGCCCAGGAATTTATTGATAGATATTTTGCAACCCGCCAACCTTTAGTTGATTACATTGCAATTTTAAAAGAGCATGCTCAAAACCGAGGTTTTGTAGCTACAGTTTTTGGGCGCAGACGTCCAACTCCGGATGTAAAATCACCAAACTTTATTGTCCGCGAGGCGGCACTTCGCCAAGCGGTTAATATGCCAATACAAGGCACCGAAGCCGATTTGATGAAGTTGGCTATGGTAGCTGTAGAAAATATATTACCAAATGACTCAGACCAACTTTTGCAGATACATGATTCAATATTGGTTGAATGCCCAGTTGGCAAAGCCGAAAAGCTAGCAGGTCAAATAAAAGACACTATGGAAAATATCTATCCAGGTCTAGGTATTGTATTGGCAGTTGATATACATATTGGCCAAAACTGGGGCGAACTATGAGATATCTGCGCGAAAGTTCAGAACAAGAAATGGTTGCCGAGTTTTTAAAAGGCGAATTTAAATCACCGCGTTATGCAACCAAGATTAAAGCACTAGCCCACCAGCTAAATATACCCGTAGAAATCATACATAACCCAAATCTAGAAGACACAACCCAGAATAATCAACGCGCCCAAATACTTACAAAATATAGGGGTTACGGTGATAAAAGGGGTGTATTTAGTATTGTGCCAGACAATACCAAATGGCAGCTGCAAGAACTTAATAAAATCGATATTTTAAGTCTTTATCATATTGGTTTGCCGTATTGGCACAAATTGAGCCAGCTAACCAATAAAGTTAAAGTTAGCGTAGAAACAGTGATGGAAGACGAAGAGGTACAAGGCCAATCTAACCAGCAGTTTTATAAAATAGCGACAGATATAGAGCAAGGTGCAAAATTGCCACCAGTTATATTGGTTAAAAATGAAAAAATTGGGCACTCAGTAATCATCGAAGGCAATGTTAGGGCAGTGGCTATTGGCATAGCTCGTGTTAACGATTTTAAAATAAAAGCAATAATTGGGATGGAATAAGATAAAGTATGAAGATTGTAGATTTAGAAGAGCCGCTTTTTGTAGTAGATAAAAATAATAAACCCTTTAAGCCACTAAAGCGTGGCGAGGTACATGGTTTTGGTATTTGGCATAGGACTGCACACGTTTGGGTTTTTGATGGTAGGGGCAATATTCTTTGTCACCAGCGATCTTTAAATAAAGATTCGTCACTCGGCCAATGGGCGGCGATTTTTGGTGGTCATCTTGACCCATCCGAGACTAATGAGCATGCTGCAATCAGAGAGTTGTTTGAAGAAGCTAGCATAAAAGTTGCGATAAGTGATTTAAAACCTGAACTTATATATAGAATGCATACGTCCAACGATTACAATAATGAGTTTCAGGCAGTTTTTTCGACCACATGGGTCGGTGATGAATCTAAATTAGTTTTTGATACAAATGAGGTTAGCTTTATAGAATGGCTACCGATTGAAGAAGTTCTTGAACATTTCGAGCAAAACGATGCAAACTGGTCGATTTGTGGTTATGAAGCAGATTTATTAAAAAGCAAATTATGAAAATTAAACAAAAAGTTTGGGTGGCGATTTATAAAAAAGTGGACGAAAAAGTAATGTATTTGGCATTAAAACCGACACCAGGGCCAGATTATATGTATGATTATTATGTTGTTACGGGCAGCGTAGAAAAGGGCGAAAGCGTAGAAGATGGCGCCAAAAGAGAAGTAAAAGAAGAAACGGGTTTGGATGTTAAAAAGTTAATAAATTTAAAACATCAATTAAAGTTCGATGATAGGCGGGGCAGCAATATTGAATATTGTTTTGGAGCGCTCGTTGATGAAGGCGAGATTATATTAAACGAAGAACATATTGGGTATAAATGGATGCCAAAAGATGAGTTTATAAAACAACTTTGGTGGTTTGGTGGCGATAAACAAGTTCTGGCTAAGTTAATCGATAGGATAGATGCGTAAAATGTTTATAAAAGAATTAATATGTTCGGACGAAATAAAGTTGGTTAAGCCAGATGCCGAAAGGGATGTCCCCTTGAGTATCAAATGGCTTAATAATACAGATGGTATTAAAACTCTACTTTTGATGGGCAATGCAGTGCAAGACGATTACAAGACAAATAAAAAAGAAGAATCAAATCGTATTAAAGATTTTGTAAGCAAAAAAGATCAACTAAATTGGATGATTGAGTATAAAGGCAAGGTGATCGGTGCGGTATGGGCAGATTTGGCTCTCAAAAATGGCCTAAAATCTCCGTCTGTACATATTATGATTGGCGATGAATCTGCTCGTGGTAGGGGCATTGGCACAATAGCAGAACTGACCGTGATAGATTATTTATTCGAACAAAATTATAAGACAGTTTACTCTCGTGCTTTAACCGATAATAAAAGAATGATACACATTGCAATAAATAAACTTGGTTTTAAAAAAGACGAAAAAGTATATATGGGCGAGGATGGTCTAATTTGGCAAAATCTTAAGATGGATAAACCATGACAGAAGAAACAACTCGAAAAACTTATGATAAATCAGCTCAGATATTCTCTGACTATTTTGCCACTCACGGTGCTAGAACCGTTGACATAGAAAAGGCCATTATGTATTTAAACAATAAAGTAGAGATAAGCGCGCTAGAACTTGGTTGTGGGGATGGCCGTGATGGGGTAGGTATTAATAAAAGTGTCACAAATTATGAGGGTATAGATTATTCAAAAGGTATGATTGCTATTGCCAACAAAAAACACCCTGAGCTAAATTGTCGAGTTGCAAATATGCTAAATTTTGAATATCCACAAGACCAAGATATTATTTTCGCTTTTGCCTCACTACTTCACCTAAACAAAGATCAGGTAAAAGAAGTTATAAATAAATGTAGCTATAGTTTAAAGCCGGGTGGTATCTTGGCCGTTTCTTTAAAATACCGTCCGAAATACAGTAGCGATATTAAGGTAGACAGAGCTGGAGACAGACAGTTTTTTTTCTATACTCCGGAATTAATACTTGAATTATGTGGCGGAAAGTATGTTGAGCTATATAAAGACTTCCGTTCAAAAACTGACACAAAATGGTTTTTTCAGATTCTTCAAAAGAAATAGTGTTAGGTTGGTATACAAATTAAAGTATTAGTATTTCTGAAATAATTTTAGATTGTTAATTGTACTATAGTTAAGGTTATGGTCGCAGATACAAGTAAAACAGATGAGCAAATTGTTGCGTTAGTCCAAAAAGGTGACCGCGATATGTATGCTTTGATTGTTGAGCGATACGAACGGAAACTGCTTAGATATGGTGTCTATTTATTAAAAGACCACGATATAGCCGCCGATATTGTGCAAGATACATTTATCAAAGCATATATAAATTTGCAGAGTTTTAATACGCATAAAAAATTTAGTAGCTGGATTTATCGCATTGCCCATAACGAGGCCATAAACTATATAAAACGCAGCAAAAAATCACATACTTTTACAGAATTAGATACAGACGAAGATGATTACTTGGCAGAATACACTCTAGAAAAAGTTATAGATAAAAATTTGATGAAAGCTAACGTGCAAAAATGCTTAAAAAATGTAGATATTAAACACCAAGAGCTGTCTCTTATACACATCTCCGAGCCCACGAGACT
>CAZIHK010000011.1:0-9956 GCA_964539035.1 uncultured Candidatus Saccharibacteria bacterium
CTACTAGCAATTATTATTGGCACTTTAGATGGCTTTAACCCTTGCGCCATGTGGACATTACTATTCTTAATTAGTCTGTTGCTGGGATTAAAAAATAGGCGCAGGATGTGGCTTTTAGGGGTCACTTTTATCGTAGCCTCAGCTTTTGTCTATTTTCTATTCATGGCTGCCTGGCTTCAGTTAATTTTATTCTTAGGTTTTGTAGTGTGGGTACGCATCTTAATTGGTGGTTTGGCGATTGCCGGTGGTGGTTATAGCGTTAGAAGCTACATAAAAGATAGAAACGAAAGTGGTTGTAAAGTAACTGGCAGCGAAAAAAGGCAGCGCACTTTTGCCAAAATGAAAGCAATCGCTCAGCAAAACAGTTTATGGCTAGCTTTGGGAGGAATTATATTACTGGCTTTTGCAGTCAACTTGGTGGAGCTTGTTTGCTCTGCCGGCTTCCCAGTTATTTTTACCCAAGTACTAGCTTTAAGTGATCTTGCCACTTGGCAGTATTACGGCTACATACTTCTTTATATTTTCTTTTTCATGATAGACGATATGATTATTTTTGCTATTGCTATGTTTACACTAAAAGCGACTGGCATATCTACCAAATACGGTAAAATATCTAGTCTTGTTGGCGGTATCATAATGATTATTATTGGCTTAATCCTAATTTTTAAACCAGAAATACTTATGTTTGGCTAAGATTTATTTTTTGAAAACTTTATAGTATTCAAAAAGACCGCAATAAAAGTATTACGGTCTCCTTTGGTGTCCAATTTGGCTCAGCATACAGGTCACGGACATTTACAGGGTAAAGTGAGACAAATGAGACACCAAACGCCTAAGGGCAAAAGTGTCTCAATTTTGACTGCTTGGCACTATTCAATTGACCAATTTTTGCTTAGAGTTACCTTGGATTAGTAATCTAGCTAACCATTTATGAATTTCGGATACGGCTAATATAGACAGAGCCATAGCACCAGAGCTAATCGCTAAAGTAGCTATGGGGACATCTTGTATACCAAGCATAGGACCTAGTGGACCAAACATAACTAATACTTGAAAAGCTAAAGCAATGCTAAAGCCAATTGCTAGACCATGGTTAATCTTCTTAATTCTGCTAAATGATGATTTATTCTCACTTCTTGCATTAAAGGCATTCATCCACTGCGCCGCAATCAAAGCCATGAATGCTACGGTTTGTATGTATCCTGAGCTTTGCCCTTGATGATTCAGGATTGCCACAATCACCAAGGTGATGACTGCCATAGTCAGAGCTATTATAATTACCCTGCTTATTAATATTTTGTTCAACAACGGATCTTTTGGTCGTCTAGGTGGACGTTTCATATAGCCGTCTTCTTCTGGTTCCAAACCTAGCGGCAGAACCATTGCCGTTTCTGTAACTAGATTTATCCACAAAATTTGAATTGCAGTAACTGGGAGCGGCAAACCAAACAGTAGAGCCCCGATCATAGTTAGTACCTCACCCAAGGAAGTAGATAACAGATAAAATATCATTCGGCGGATATTATCGAATATTTTGCGCCCTTCGGCGATGGCTTTAACTATTGTGGCAAAATTATCATTTAACAAAATAATCCCACCGGCATCCTTGGCAATATCACTACCAGAGCCCATGGCAATACCTACGTTAGCATTTACAAGCGCTGGGACATCGTTTACACCATCACCAGTCATGGCCGTGACTTCTGAATGTTTTAGGGCTTTTAGGATATTGAATTTGTCTTCTGGTAAAATACGCGCAAAAATTGTCTTACCCTGTATTGCTAGCGAAAGGGCACGGCTGTCACTGGGTAAATCTTTGCCAACGACTACTTGACTTGGGTGATTGGCCAAACCTATCTTTTTGCCAATATTGTAAGCAGTCTCGAAATGATCTCCGGTGATAAGCCGGACACTAATGCCAGCTTCTTGGGCTGCCCTTATTGCTCCGGCTGCTTCGGGGCGGAGCTCGTCAGCAAAAGCTATAAAACCAATAAAGCCTAAATCATCTTTCTGAATGCTATCTAAACTTTCTGGTGGCTGGCCGCTAACTTTATGTTTGGCAAAAGCTATCACTCGAAAACCCTGAGAAGCCAGCTCATGCATGGCCGATTCGGCCATTAGGTGTTGTTCTTTGGTAAGATTAGATTTAGCTAAAATATGTTCTGGCGAACCTTTGATATATATTGTCTTGTCTTTTTCGATATATGCACCACTCATACGGATACTAATATCAAAGGGGTATATGCGATCCACTTCATTTATCAGATCAGAATTACTTTTTTCTTTTATAGCAAGGTCTAGCGGGTCGGATAGTTTGGTATTTGCATCTAGCGTTTTTATTGCTATGCCTTCAACATCGTTGCCGTCAATATCCCAGCTTTCAACAATCGTCAAATGGTTTTTTGTTAGAGTACCCGTTTTATCGGTTGCAATAGTAGTTACGAGACCAATATCTTCGATTGCTCTAAATGACCTTACTAAGGCTTTTTGTTTGGCCATACGGCGCATACCTAAGACAATAATTACAGTAAGGGCAACTGGTAACCCCTCTGGGGCGGCCGAAACTGTTAAAGATAGGACAAATCGCAAAGCTTCATTGGCTGGTATACCTCTGATTAGTGATAAGACAAAAACAATAATTGCCAATACCCCAACAATCTTAATCATGAGCGTTACCAAATTATCAATTTTTGTTTGAACGGGGCTTTTTGTGTGGTCATCTGATGCTAGCCCGGCTATTTTACCAAACTCAGTCTTGCTACCCGTTGACACCACCAAAGCCTTGGCTGTACCACCCAAAACGTAGGTGCCTTGGAATACCATATTGTCTTGTTCAAAAATTTGTTTTGTATCAACTAGAGTTGAGGCATGCTTATGAACAGGTAGTGATTCGCCAGTAATGGTTGCTTCGTCAGTTTGCAGATTATCTACATGGATGATTCTGGCATCCGCGGGGATGCGTTCGCCCTCATTTAGAACTACTATGTCACCAGGCACTAAATCAACAGCAGAAACCATAAATTGGTTGCCACCCCTGATAACATTAGTGCACTGCTCACTATGTTTTCTGAGTGTTCTCAGGACCCTGGTTGTAGCATATTGTTGCGACCAATAGATACTGGCATTTATCATTACTATCATCCCAATAATAATTGCGTCTAAAGACTCATGGCTTAACAAACTAATAGCAGCAGCCACAATCAAAACCAAAACAAATATGCTTCTAAACGGTTCAAGAAGTATCCGCCAGAAGGGTTCCTTTTTCAGGGCTAGCTGATTAGACCCGTATTTTTTACGATGTTCTAGGACCCTAGCCTCAGATAGGCCATTATCTGAAGTCCCAAACGCGGCGTATAATTCCTCAGTTGTTTGTTTGTAGCAAACCATTAGCGCATATTATATCGGGTATCTATTAGTTAAGTATATAAAAGACAATTCTGGAGCCCTGATCACTAATTCAACTGCTTGGTTGCCATAGGGTATTTAGGCCGACTTTGAAACCGAGTTTAAGAGGTAAAAATCAAAAACCGCCATTTCTGGCGGTTCCAATACTTTATAGCACTTTAACTGCTTAGCATCTTAAGCTCTTGTACCAAGAGGCCAAAGGAGTGATAGGTCAGGGACCTAGGTCTCTCGTTTTGGCTGCTTGGTTTGGCTCAGCATACAGGTCACGGACATTTACAGGGTAAAGTGAGACAAATGAGACACTAAACGCCTAAGAGCAAAAGCATCTCATTTTATTGAAAGGTTTTAGATGCAGTATGCATATTCAAGGCAATTACTCTCGTAAATCTACCAATAGCGTATCTACAAACAAGGAATATAGCAAAAGACTAGTTAAATTTGAATGAATTGTATATTTCTGAAAAAGTTGGTAGATAATTACTATCTTCATTATTATTCAGATATAGATGTAAACATATAATTTGACTACCATTTGAAAAATATACTTCCTTGTTTCTTATGCCATTAAGATCTCTAGTGACCTGGTAGGCAGCTATCCCATTAATGATTAATGGGCCACCATCAGCTATGTCTTTTCCTCCTGAACTTTTTGCAAAATCACTAGCAGTCAACTTACTATGTTTGATCCAAACGTTTACTAAACCACCTGTGTGATAGTCGGTATTTTTATTTTTGTCATAGACAGAGACTAGTCCCCCAAGGTATAAAGACGCATCATAGGGAGATCCGTTGGCCGATTCTTTGATGCTGTATAGATCCTTCGGATACTTAAAGCTAAAATTGTAAACTGGATTATTATAAGTATTCCACGACTTGTACGCATATGTTGCGTTTTGGGCTGATTCGTTGTTATGTTTTTTTGAATAAATGTGCCAATATACAAAACCGAATATACCGAGGAGTATGGCAACCAACATCGCCAAGACGAAGAAATGCACGATGCCTGATTGAGATTTTTTATTCATTCATGGCCCATCTTTGATATATAGGAGTCATTTAATCAGAAATTAAAGATAAGCACAATAATGACGGAAGGACTAAAACTAATAAGTCACGGAACCAGGTAACTAATTAAACTGCTTAGTTGCTATAGGGCACTTAAGTCAATTTTGGAACCAAGTTTAAGGGGCAGAAATCAAAAACCGCCATTTCTGACGGTTCCAATGTCTTTGAGCGATAAACTCATTCAGCATCTTAAGCTCCTGTACCAAGAGGCCAAAAGAGTGGTAGGCCAGGGACCTAGGTCACTCGTTTTGGCTGCTTGGTTTGGCTCAGCATACAGGTCACGGGCATTTAAAAGGTAAAGTGAGACAAATGAGACACCAAACGCCTAAGAGTAAAAGTGTCTCATTTTTGGACACAATTGAAAGTGATATAACATTGACAAATAGTAAAGCATATGCTAATATATTATTATAAGATCAAAAACAAAAAAAGGAAACAAAAATGTCAGACACAATAAAGAAATTAGAGCAAGTTGATCAGTCCAGAACCCAGATTAACGAACAACCCGAAGCATATGCTTTAGCATATGCCGGAAAAGAGCATAGAGATCATGCCGCCAAAGCTAGGCAAGTGGCAAGTAGGTTGGTTGATGAAATTGTAAATGTCAGCCAAATGGCTTCTCCAGGTGTTTCCGGAGGTAGAGACATATACTTTGAAAATGGGTATAAATATCCAGTCGCCGATATTGTAGAGGAAGAATACGGGGAAGATACTGTCCCTTTTGTGTATCATCCCGTTTTAGATATACGTAAAAAAGTTGAGATTAAAGATCGTAAACGTGTTATTAAAAAACATTTAACCGTATCACCAGTAGAAGATAGAAAACTTCACGAACATGGCACCAGGAAAGTAATAAAAAATGCCTTAAGATACGCAACGAATCAAGACTCAGTCGCTGATATGGTTGAGGGTCATGAACACGAAGAAATTGAAAAAGAAAACAGCCAAGGACCATATACAATTACGTACTCATAGGCGTTAGAGCGGCATTAAGCTAAAGAGTATATTGGTCGGATAGCG
Organism: uncultured Candidatus Saccharibacteria bacterium; assembly: GCA_964539035.1. Taxonomy (GTDB): domain Bacteria; phylum Patescibacteriota; class Saccharimonadia; order Saccharimonadales; family CAIOMD01; genus CAZIHK01. The sequence continues at coordinate 5,491 of CAZIHK010000011.1, forward strand.
TTGTTGTTGTGAAGCAACCGTAGTTTTGCAATTATAAATATTATTAATCACAAATATTGTTTATGTTTTGCTTTTTGCCATCGGACCAAGTTAAATAAGCTTCTTTATTTGTCGTTTCATGTATTTTTTGAATATCCATAAGTTCTTTTGTCTTCTGGTTTGGGTATAGGAAACGTAATCTCAAAAAGTTGGTCTATCTCGTAACGCTGCCAATAGCAGTGATCCCTAAACTACTATCATTTCTATTTAAGCAAAAAGACCGTAACTACTAAGCATTACGGTCTCCTTTGGTGTCCAATTTGGCTCAGCATACAGGTCACGGACATTTACAGGGTAAAGTGAGACAAATGAGACACTAAACGCCTAAGAGCAAAAGTGTCTCATTTTAGAGAATTATTTCGCGCCCATTTGGAGCTTTAAGAACCCTTGGGCCCCCTTTATTAGCAGCGTCGCTACTTCTTTGCTTGGGTTTCAAGTTTCTGCTACGCATAACTAGCTCTTTAATATCTTCTTCGCGCTCATAAGCCCGCAGGCGCCCATTCAAATATCCAAGCCGATAATGTATCCCATCGCTCATTAATCGCCAGTTGGTGTCTTCTAGTGCTTTTACAACGAGCTTTTTAAGGGAGCTTTGGCTATCATAATCACCCCGCTCGGGTTTAGAGTCTAAACAATTGAAACCAACAATAACGTCTTTACCCAATTCGGGTTTATCTAAACTAAATTCTATAAAGCCAGCTTTTTCTAATACTGGAGCTAGAATTGAATTGAGCTCAACAATTTTTGGCTTCTTAAGTTCTGCCATAGCGTCGTATATATGCTTGTTATCTTCTTTTTCTTGATGATCCTTAAAGATCTGATAAAGACCCTCGTACCTTCGTTTGGCATCGCGAAGTTCTTCTAAAATTTTAGGATCTTGCAGGCAATATATATTTTTATCTTGCTCAAAATTTGGGTCAGTCTTCTCTTTTTTAACAGTAAAATCTAATTTATCTTTATAACTATGTTTACATTTGGGGCAGGTATAGGTTGTCACTATTGCCTTTGTGGATTTAGTATTTTTTTCATTCATTACATTCATACATTTAGGACAATAAGTTTTTAGGTGTTCCCATTCGCTACCATCTTCCCAGAAGGCGCTATTCTTTTGACAGCTACTGCACTTCAGCATAAATAAAACTTCTTCGGGTTTATCTACGCCATTACGGTTTAGCAGGGACTTATCTGTAATTCTAAGACCCGTTTTGCCGCAATGCTGACATACAGGTTCGAAGCTTAAGCGAGCGCCGGAAATCTGTTCATCTTTTGCCTTATCATCAGCCAACATTTTGTTGATTTGGTCTTCACGTTTATCATAACGATCTAACAGACTGTAACCAACAAATATCATGTAGATATGGTTTAAGTGAAAAGCGCTTCGAAATGATTCAGGTTTTTCATCTGGCATAATTTCAAACCACTTTTTATAGAAATCTTCAAAATAGCCCATATCTCTGCGACCCCATTCAACAGTATGTCGATCATACATGTCTTCATAATAGTGGCGATCTTTCAAGTGCATATACATTGTCTATATATTACCCAAAACAATAGAATTTTGATTAGTAGTTTAATCATAATGTTTGTGAGAAAATGCTAGTAAGATGTTAGAAACAACTCCATTTATACGGTGGTTTCAGCACAACAAGCACCACACTCACAAAAACGTTTTAACATGGCGAAATATTTACGCAGAAGCAATATACGTCATAGTGATCATAATATCGGCATTCTATTGGCCACAAGGTTTCAAAACCAAGGGCGATATATTTACATTTAGCCTTTGGGTCATAATCGTATTTCTATTGGTATGGTTGGCGCTTAATAATTTAAAGACAATGATGTTATTGGACGCTTTATTAAAACCACTTCTAGTTATTGTAATTGTTTATCAGATTGTAGTTGCGATGCAACCAAATCAAAATGTAGGATCACTAGTTGTAAATATGATTGGTGGAACTTTGTTGCTTGGTGGAGTGCCGTTAGTCTTCTATGTATTTTCTCGAGGCAAATGGTTAGGATTTGGAGATGTAAAGTTGGGTTTTATCGCAGGATTGCTACTCGGCTGGAGTCTAAGTTGGTTCTGTCTGATATTACAAATAATTACACTCACCCTAGCGTTCTTGGCTTATGTGCTGGTTATAAATAAAGTTAAAAAACTTAGTCCTACAACTCACTTAGCTAGCGGTATCTTTTGGTCTTCCACAATTATAATAAGCATGATTTTTGGCCAAGATATCATCAATTTATTTGTATAATAATTATCTACAAATTTATTGGTATAGGGAAGCTTCGTAAAAAATCTGCAAGTTGATCTAGCCTAATAACTAGATTAGCTTCTAAATAGTTGTCTAGTACACTATGTTTGATTAAGTCTTCTGATATCCTTCTGTATCTTCATATTTTGCTTTGATAATCCCCTTAATCTCGCCAACTTCCAATGCCCAGGCCAACGTTTTATATAATTTATATGGGGATATATTAGCTCCAATTATCTGTCCAGAGTTTTCGTCATAGATAAGATTTGCTTGTAATAATTCAGCAGCGTCTTCTGCTAAATCTTTATCATATTCATCGCTTTCCGGGTCGAATACCGGAAACTCTTTCAACACTTTTTCAGATTCAGCATTAATAGACAACTGTGCTTCAGTTACTCGAGTGTTGTATGTTTCCATTTCGTTCTGCTGTCGAATCGCTTCTACCTTGGCTTCCTGCTTAGTCATACCCTGATCGATAAGCTCGGATTTACTCGCTGGAAAATAGACTTCGGCGTTGGCTTTTTCAATCTCTTTTTTGAGCTCATTAAACTGCCTCTGCTGAGTTTTTGTTCTTCTTCTCTCCACCTCTTCAACTGGTTTTTCTTTTTCAGCTTCTTCGACAGGTTGGCTTTCGGATGATTGGCTATCATTTTCTGAACTTGCTGCTAAAAGACGCGCTCTTCCTGCTTCTTTTGCATTGGAATAAATCATTTTTAATATATCCTCGGACTTTTTGGCATTTGCTTTGAGCCTACCTAGCTCTAACTGCTCATCTTCTTCGTTGGTGTATGGCTCCGCTTTTTTCCAATAAACCGTTGAGCTGTCTTTATCCTTTGGGAAGTCATATCTTATTTGGGGTAAGTATATTAAAATCTCAAACTGCGACATCAAAGCAAGTTTATCGGCATCTTTTTCTTTAGCCACAGGAATGCACGTAGAGTAGCGTGGGTCATTGCCATCTTTGAAGTCTATCCACTCAAGCATCTCGTAAAAATAAAGTTGTCCGCAGGTTGTACATCTTTTAAGTGAACGTCTGGCATCATCAGCATCAGTGGCAAAGGTGTTTGTATAATCTTTGACTATTTCTAGGCTGCCGTAGAGGTCAGGGTATTCTTGAACCCATAAGTGGCAATCTTTTGGTGTTACGGCGTAGTTTATTGTTTTATGGTTGGTCATGGTGACCCCCCTCGCTGAGGCCAAATAAAAACGGCCTCGAATTAAATTGTTAATTCGTAGCCGCAATGGACGCCATATGGCCGCTGTCCTACACAATTATAATACCACAAAATTAACAATATTGATATAGCTAAAATGTCCATATAATAGATATTGTTACGTGTAATACACACATGTATTATTCCATTGCGGTAATGTTTGCAAGTAGCGATTCGGCTTCATTCGCTGATATATTTTCCTCATTCTCATCAATCGCAGACTCATCGTCTATATCGACAATAAACGTGTTAAAAGAAGGAATTATAATTACTTCTCCTAATACAAAACGCCCGAGTCTTCTTAGTTGTTCTGTTGATTTTTTTGTCATATTTCCTCCTTTCGGCCAATTAAAAAACGGCCTTGAATTGTGTGCTAATTCGGGGCCGTATTGGCTGTCTTGTGATTGATAATCTACACTTATTATTATACCTTTTATAAAGGTATTTTGATAGTCTAATATATCTGTTAACTAGTGCAAATAATCATCTCCCATATCCTGTTTGTAGATTGAATGCTGGTCCACATATAGGTGACAATATTTATCTAAGAATTGAGTATCTTTTTCGCTCTTGTTTTTAGAATTAATTAGCATAGTGATACTATGAATTTCTTTCGCATAGCCCAAAAATAACATCCAGCGGTATCGGAATTTTTCTAGTAGGGTAAAAGGCTCTCCTGACTTGACCAGATTAGTGTCCCACTCCTAATTTCTTAAGAATACCCCGTACTTCCTCTGGTACATCTGGCTCAGCCGGATACGTAACGTCATTAATAGTTATCACGCCTTTCCTAATCGGCCGTAGTATCTTGACTAGTTTCTTAATGCTTAATCCCGTTTTGCGCTCAATAGTTCTTCCAATAGCTAGTGCCGCCATAACTACGGTTAAATGAGCCTCTATGGCTTCTTTTTGGTGGTGGAATATTGGCCTAGCCTTAAGATCACTTTTACTCATA
>CAZIHK010000012.1:0-4275 GCA_964539035.1 uncultured Candidatus Saccharibacteria bacterium
CACCATATATTACTGCGCCAAATTTAAAGGCCTTAAGCCTGCCAAATTTATCACCAAGTTTGGCGCCAGTAAGCATCAGCGCTGCCATAGTAAGTGTGTAAAAAGTAATTGCCGCTTGCAGGCTCGAAACAGATGTGTTCAAATCTGCTACAACCTTAGAGATAGATACATTCATAACGGTACTATCTAGTACCATGATAAACTGCGTAATAGATAAAACTATTACAATTATCCACTTCTTCATAGAACGAATATTACATCGATAAAAACATAAAAACAAGCGTTAAATATTCTATCGACTCAATAAAAAGTTAATAAAGCTAATTTAGGGAGCCAGTAGGCACTAAACCATCGTGCCGTTGCCCATTAAAAATAATCGTTGGGATTTTTAATGTCTTTATATTCTTTTCGACTATTTGACGGTTCTGGTTAATTATATCTTTAACTTTTTGGCTGTTTGCATCCTTATCAATTTCTGCAATTTGTTGTTCGCTATAGCCAATCTCTTTTAGCCAAACTTTTAGCAATTCTTTTGTTTGCTCTTGATTTAAAAATGCGTTGATTTTAACTTGGTAGGGCACTTGTTTATCATCCCTCCAGGTAAAAATTCGTTCTAATATTTGCCAGTCGGCCGGTGTTTTTAAGTTGCTAAGTGGATGCATTTTTATAGACTCTAGATACTGCGTAACCAAATATGAATTAACAAATTTATATTTATCGGTTGTTTGGGAGTCTTTTATAGGATATGCAATATACGTTAAGTTAGATTTATTCTCAAACTTGGCCTGTTTAATATTACTAAACAGTTGGGCGCAAACTTGGCAACCAGGGTCAACAACTTCTAGGGCTAGTGGCTTAGTATTATCTTTTACAAAATAATAGCTTGCATTTTGGGGCAGATAATTAACCGCATCCCACTTTTGCAACCTAGTAGGGATGTTTACGACAGTATTACCAAAGCTTTTTGCCTCTTCGGCTACCCAAACATACGGCTTGCCCTCTTTAGTTAATGTCCAAAAACTTTTTTGGGCTTTGTCTATAGAGCATGATTCTGCACCAAGGCTACACGATGATGCTTTTGCAGGATTACATGTACCCCAAACAAACAAGTTTAAACCGCTTTTTACAGCAACAAATAAACTCCAAATGGTTAGAATAACTAAAATAAATGCTGCAATTTCAATACCTATGTCTGCAGCTTTAACAAGACGTGGTGTTTTATTTGCTACGTGGCTTAGTATCTTATTTTTAGTCTCTTCTTTAAAAGAGGTATCACATGGCCTTAATGTAACCCGACGCAGTGTGCAAGACCATGCTTTTTTAGCTAGTTTACGTTGGCTCGCCGAAAATATACTTATTATTGCCAGTATAATAAATGCCGCGATACAAAACATCTTTAACCTTTCGTAATTTTTGTCATAGTAGTTATAGCTTTATCAATATCTTGCTTTGTGGTGTGCAAGCCAATCGAAAACCTTAAAAGCGGTGGTAATTTTTGCTCTTCTAATAAGTAATAATGACAACAAAAATAGCCACTTCGGACCATTATACCCGAAGCCGATAAGAATATAGCTAAGCGATGAGCATCAACTTTTTTTGAGTAAACGCTAATTACATTACTTGGCGCTGAGTTAATTAAAATAACATTTGGGATATTATTTAATCCATCAAAAAGCTGCCCAGAAAGCTGTCTTAAATAATCTACTGGTTTTTGCCCATATGGTTTAACTGTTTTTAGCCATTTTATGGCCTGATTAAGACAAATAATTTCGCCGTATGCCTGCAAACCAGGTTCTAGCCAGCTAGCAATATCATCAGATAGCAGGGTATATTGTTGTTTGCGAACCGAAGACACCATTCCGCCACCAATGAATTTCATATCGAGTTTTTGCAATAGTTCTTTGCGCACAATCATACCACCAAGGCTAGCACCATACATCTTATGGGCCGAAAAACAAATCGCATCAGCATCACAGCCAATTAGTATTTCGTGATTATGTGCCATAGTCTGGGCTGCATCAACTATGATTATCCCGCCATTGTTATGGACATCACTAACCAGTTGTTTAAGATTGTTAAGTACCCGACCATCAATGTTCGAAGTAGCATTTAATACTACCACTGCTTTTTTAAAGTCATCTACTTCGTAGTCTAAACTGCCATCATCAGAACGCGATAATAATACACGATCAATCCCCAGCCTTTTGGCTAGTTCTATAGTTGGCAAAAATACCGAGTTATGCTCTATGGGGCTAGTTACAACTTTTTTGTAAGCACCCACTGGTAACTGGCTTAAAATCAGGTTTAAACCGTAGGTCGTGTTAAGTGTAAAACTGCAGATATAGTTTTTTTTGTTTAGACCAAGGTAATCAATTACATCATCACGGGTTTCTTGTACTTGGCTATCGACTTGCTGACCCCATTTGTATTTGACTCTGCCACCACAGGCATTAAAATTTTTGTAATAGTTTTCTAAACTATCTATAACTGGTTTGGGGCGCATGCTTTGGCATGCACTATCCATATATACATCGTTCTCTCTTATAAATGAGAACTCCGGTAATCGATTGTTGGTTTCGACAATGGTTTTTACTTTTTTGCCAAACACGAATTAACCTCTTATTACTAGATATTATACTAGCATTTTTGCTTAAGCATTACATAAACAGCTAATTTAGGCAGATCATCTTACTTTTTTAGTTAAAAATTTAGTCTGTAGCAGGAGTTTCGTCACTAGCTTCACCAGCTTCAGTCGCTTCGGCAGTAGCTTCTTCTTCGGCTTCGGCAGATTCTTGAGCAGGGGTTTCTTCGATTGATGCAATCGGGTGTTCTGAACTAGTCAATATAGTTACACCATTAGGTACGATAATATCGGCAACAGTGATTTTATCACCGATTTCTACTAGGCTCTCGGCGCTTACAGTAACTTCGTCTGGCAAATCACGTGGCAGAGCTTCTATTTTAACGTGATCTATCTGCTTAATTAGCAATAGGCCAGCTTTTTGGGCAGGCGCGTCACCGACAATTACAACCGGTACTTCAGTTTCAACTTTTTCGTCTTGTTTAATAGCCCCAAACACTATGTGCCTGATTGTGTGCTTGCGTGTTTCAAAATCAACATCTTTTATTATTGTCAGGTAAGTCTGGTCACCAAGCTTTACTTCGATAGGGTGGTGTTTGCCAGCTTTTTTATAGACTTTTACAATTTCTAGGTAGTCACCACTTACTATAATCGAGTCCTTGCCTGGGTTGTGTATCACCGCCGGTACTTGACCTTCTTTGCGGAACTTATTTAAGCCCTTGCGGAGTTGCTTGCGCTCTACAAGCTCTAAAGTAATATTGTTATCGCTCACTAATTCCCCCTTATTTAACGTATATTATGCCTTATATTAAGAGTTAATTCAAAACTTAGTATTATTTTTGTCAAAATATAGCCCAGTAAAACGCTTATGATTTGAATATGTAATGCTTGCTGATATAGTACAAATATTAACTAATAGGAGTGTATTATGCAGAGCGAACTTAAGAGTTCGGCGTGGGCGATAGGTATATGGGGTGCTCTATCGATAATATTTGGCGTATTAATAGTTGCTTGGCCTGGCATCACCCTAAAAGCATTCTTGCTTCTTTTGGGAGTTTATTTGCTAGCTAGCGGAGCAACTATGCTTATTGGCCACCTGATCCACAGACAAGGCCATTGGATTATTGGTGCCTTAGTTGGGTTACTTGGTTTTGTAGCTGGCTTATACGTGTTTGCGCATCCACAAATTAGCGCGTTAGCAGTATTAACAGTAATCGCCATTTGGGCAATAGCTGTAGGAATGCTGCAAATTGTTGGCGGATTTATCGCTGAACACAAAGATTTTTGGATGGTATTCTCTGGTATTGTCTATGCACTTTTTGGTTTTTGGATTTTTGCCAACCCAAAGGGCGGGGCAATCGCAATAATATGGTTAGTTGGCTTATCATTTATTGCTGCTGGTATCTTGGCGGCGATTTCGGCGTTTGAAGTAGGCAAGTTCGAGAAGCAAATAGCTAAAAAAGCTTAAATAAAATACTAGCCCCATTTAAAAAACAACCTCATTAGGGGTTGTTTTTTAAATTCTATTAAAACCCCAAAAATGAATCTGGCTTATTTTCTGTAAATTTATCTAGTTTATGCATATCTTTAGCATTCAATTCGAAATTGTACACATTTGCATTTTCGTCTATATGCACTTTATTGTCAGATTTTGGTATTACAATAATATTTTTTTGCAAAGCCCATCTTATTAA